>DAHUXX010000176.1 GCA_027306955.1 Acetobacteraceae bacterium
AAGATGATCAAGAAGGTAATATTCTTGCTCAAAGTTCTTCCACCGTTCCATACGCCATAACGTCATATCAAACGCGCGCTTAGGCCCAGAGATTTTTAATAGTAGATCAGCCACGTTCGAAACAATTAACATGCGGCCTCGCCACTCCCCATCCCATGCAAGCTCGGGCTCTTATCGCGTCTCCGGAGCGCTCGGCTGCCGCGACACAGAAACAATCGGCCTGCAGTAGACCACTGAATCGGCAGTTTGGACCGCTAGCTCTCCCGTCGCAACCGGCTCGGCAGCAGAGTCCCCTCCGCCTCCAGCACCGGATACGCCGCCGCCGAGACCAGGTGCGTGTTGATGCGCTTGAAGTCGCGCACCAGGTCCACGTGCAGCGCGCCCGCCGCGACCGGCGTGTCCAGCGCGTCCGCGTGCCCGTCGCGCAGCTTCGCGAGTTCCGCCGCCGTCGCCGCCGCCTCGAGGTCGCGAAACGCCTCCTTTTCGGCGGCGAGGTCGCGTGCCGCGCGCGGGTCCTCGGTCATGAAGACGGAGGCCGCGCGCCGCAGATTGGCGCACAACCGCTCGATCACCGCCTGGATCTGCGCCTGCTCCGCCGCCCCAAGCACAACCCCGCGCTTCAGCCGCTTGCCCACCGCGGCCATGATGTTCTGGTCAACCACGTCGCCCGCGTGCTCCAAATTGGTCGCGAAATGAAAGATCTGCGCGAGCCGGCGATGATCGGCCTCGTTCATCGCGTCCGCGTCGAGCTTCGCGAGATAGGCGCGGATCGCGGTGTTGAGCTTGTCGAGCACATCGTCGAGGCGCCGCGCCTCCGCGATGCGCCGCCGGTCGCCGGCGGCAAGCGCATCGCCCGCCGCGTGCAGCATCGCCTCCAGCACATCGGCCATGCGCAGCGCCTCGCGCGCGGCCCCCGCCAGCGCCACGCTCGGCGCCTCGCGCTCCACCGCGCCGAGATAGAGCGGCTGCGCCGGGTCGCGCGCGGCCACGCGCTCGGGCAGCAGCCGGCGCAGCAACGCGGCGTAGGGCGTGAGCAGCGGAAAGAACAGCAGCGCGAGCACCAGATTGAACCCGGTGTGGAAATCCGCGACCGCGCGGCGCGCGTCCGGCGCGAAGGCCACCACCCAGTGGGAGATCCAGGGCAGGGCGGGCAGTACCAGCGCCGCCCCCACGACGCGGTTCAGAAGGTTCCCCAGCGGCAGCCGCCGTGCCGCCCCATCGGCACCCGCCGAACTCTCCAGGAGCGGGTTGATCGCGGTGCCGAGGTTGGCGCCCACCACCATGGCGAAGGCGGTTGCCGGCGGCACCACGCCCTTCGCCGCGAAGGACATGATCAGCAGCACCACCGCGACCGACGAATGCGCCGCCCAGGTCACCGCGGCGGCCAGCAGGGCCGCCAGCGTCGGGTTGGTGGCGACCGTGCCCAGCATCAGCTTCAAGCTCGGCGCGTTCTCAAAGGGGCTGACCACCGCCAGCAATTGGTGCAGCGCCGTCAGCATCAGCCCGAGCCCGATCGCCACCCGCCCGAGATCGCGCGTGCGGCTCTGCTCGCCGCGGCGGAACATCATCACGCCCACCAGAATGCCGAGCGACGCCACGCCGGCAACGTCGAAGGACAGCAGTTGCACGATGAGCGTGGTGCCGAGATTGGCACCGAGCATCGTCGCCAGCGCCGGCACCAGCTCCACCAGGCCGGCGCCCGCGAAGGAGGCCACCATCAGCCCCGTCGCGGTCGAACTCTGCAGGATCGCGGTGACGCCGAGCCCCGCCAGCAGGGCCTTGCCGCGGTGCCCCAGCGCCATGCCGAGGAACCGGCGCAGTTCCGCCCCGAAGGCACGCTGGATGCCGGTCTGCACCATGTGCAGCCCCCACAGCAGCAGCGCCACCGCGCCGCCGAGGTCCAGCAGGGTCAGCGTCGTTTTCATGATAGTTTTGTGACAAGCCCGCCGCGCCGGAGCAAGCGACGCCTCCGACGATAGGGGGCGCCAATTCCGCCAGGATCGCCGCGAGCACAGGCGCGTCCGCGCAGCGGATTGTCGCAGAAGATATATTATGTCAAATCGAGACGTACCGGATCGCGCCCGCTCAACCCATCTCCCGCACCCGCGCAAGCCAGTCGCGCACCAGCGCCGCGAAAACCTCGTCCTGGTCGAGCGGCAGCCCATGCTCCGCCCGGTCGAGCACCACGAAGCTCGCCCGCGGCAGCTTCGCCACCAGCCGCCAGGCGTCGCGATAGCCCACGACCGCGTCCTGCCGCCCGGCGACGATCAGGCTCGGCCCCGCGCACAGCACTCCTGCGGCATCCGGGTCGAATAACAGCCGGTAGCGCGCGGGATCGTCGCGGATCGCGGACAGGAACGCCTGGTCCGCTGCCGTCCGCGCCGGCCCCGCCGTCTCGCGCAGCCTGGCTCGCAGCGCCGCGACATAAGCCGGTGTCTGCACCAGCACCTCGCCCAGCGCGGCGCGCTCCGCCGCATCGAGCCCCGCCATCACCGCCGCATCCGTGACCAGCGGCGTCACCGTGTCGCGGTCGCGTTCGGCGTCCGCCGGCACCACCAGCGGCACGCGCAGCAGGACCCCGTCGACGCGCCCGCCCATCCGCGCCAGCACCCCGCGCGCAAGATACGCGCCGAGCGAGGTGCCAGCGATCAGGAACCGTTCCGGGCCGGCCAGTGCCGCGATGGTCGCGAGACAGGCCTCCAGCATGTCGTCCAGTGTCCGGATCTCGGGCGAGGCCGGCGAGCGCCCCATGCCAGGCAGGTCGAGGTAATGCCGCCGCCAGCCATCCATGCCGGCCAGAACCGGCTCGTAGGTGCGCAACTCGTCGCGGTGGTCGCCAGCCCAGCCGTGGAGGAACACGATCGGCCTGCCGGCGCCCTCGCTTCGCGTCCAGAGCCGCGCCAAACGCGCCGGCCCTCGCCAGCCGTGCCGCTCGGCGCCCCGCCGCTTCAGCTATGGCCGGCCAGCGCCTCGCGCAGCGCGTTCTCCCGTGTCCGGTCGAAGCTGGTGCGCAGAACCGTGCCGCCGAGCCCCGCGAGGTCCTCGGTGATCTTCTCCGGCGTCGTCGTGCCGGTCAGCAGGAACAACACCGCGGCACCCTCCGGCACGTTCTCGGCGATGCCGCGCATGAACCCGTCGTTGATCCCCACATCCGTCAGCGCCCCGAGCAGCGCGCCCGACGCCGCCCCGAGGGCCGCGCCCGCCAGCGGCATCATGAACAGCACGCCGACCAGCAACCCCCAGAATCCACCGGAAGCAGCGCCGGTGCCCGTGGTGTTGATCATCTGGTTGAGCTTCACGTGGCCGTTCTCGCGCCGCACCGCGACCACCGCGTCGGCCAGTTCGATCAGGTAATTTTTCTGCATCTCCAAGACCTTGGTACGCGCCGCCTCGGCCGTTTCCTCGTCCTTGAAGACAATCGCGATCAGGTTGCTCATGGGGTAATCTCCAACACCATTCCATCATAGCCGGGTTCAACGCCCGGCGGCAGGTTCCTGGCCATCCAGCCATAATCCATGTCGCTGCCGAGATGCGTGAGCACTGTCCGCCGCGGCCGCAGCCGTTCCACCCACGCCAGGACCTGCTCCAGATTTGCGTGAACCCAATGGCTTGCGCGCTGGAAACAGCCCACCACCCAGGTATCCACACCCTCCAGCGTCGCCATGGCTTTTTCGTTCAGATTCAACACGTCTGTCGAGTATCCGAAGGCGCCAGCGCGCACCCCGAGCGTCGAGCACACCTTGTGATCCTGCTCGAACAGCCGCACGGTAAATCCCGCGGGATCAATGACCTGCCAGGGATCGACCACGCGCGGCTCCAGCACCGGACGGAAGAACCCCGGCGGCTGCCACGGCCGAAACGCGTAAGGGAACCGCGTCGTCAGCTCGCGCATCGTATCCGCCATCGCAAAGGCTTCCAGCGGCCGGTTCACGATCCGGTTGAGTGCCCGCAGATCGTCCAGCCCCGTCACATGGTCGGCGTGCGCGTGGGTATAGATCACCGCATCGATCCGCCCGATCCCGGCCGCCAGCAGCTGCACGCGCAGCTCCGGCGCCGTGTCCACCAGCAGCGCACCGCCCGCCTCCTCGATCACGATGCTCGAGCGCGTGCGCCGATTGCGCGGCTCGGCGGGGTCGCACATGCCCCAGTCGCCGCGTCCGTCGGCACCCCCGAGCATCGGCACGCCGGCCGAGGCGCCGCAGCCCAGCAGCGTC
>DAHUXX010000181.1 GCA_027306955.1 Acetobacteraceae bacterium
GCGCACGCTTCTTGCGCACCTCCACCTGCACGACCTTCGATCTGCCGTGGCTGAAGCTCTGCCGTACGGAGCCGGCATCCACAGTGCGCCCGACCTCCGTCCGGTTCACCGGACGCAGCGACAGCCGCCCCTTGCCCGCGTCCTGATCGTTGCTCTCGCTCATCGGTCGTCCCGTCCTGATCCCGTCTCGCCGGCGGGCGGAGTGAGTCCCGCCAGCCGTTCTGCATCCACCGCCAGCCGCTCGGCCAGCCTTCCCGGCGCCACCGCGACGTGCACCACATGGTCACGCCCCATCGCCGCTCCCAGCCTCGCCGCGTCGAGCGGCTGCAACACCGGAAGCGGACGACCGGCCAGAAGCCGTGCCCGTTCCTCTGCGCTGCCGTCACTCGCCGACACGATCAAGCCTGCCCGGCCGGCCCGAACCCATTCCTGCGCGCGCGTGAAGCCGAACACAACCTGACCCGCCCGCCGCGCCAGTCCCAGCGTCTCGCCGATGCGCTGTTCCAGCCCCTGGCGCAACCGGGCAGGCAGATCCGGCGCCACCGCCACCGGCCTGCGCGCCGCCCGCGCGAAACCTCCGCGCCGCATCGCCATCTCTACCATATCGGTCCGCGCGCTCAACCAGTATCCGCGTCCCGGCAGACGTTCGGCGAGATCCGGCACCATGGCGCCATCGGGCGAGACGACGAAGCGCAGCAACCGCTCGCGCGGCATCCGCTCGCGCGAGACCAGGCAGCGGCGCATGCCGTCGGCCAGCGCGTCCGGCGTGTCGTCCCCGGCGTCGTCGATGAGATCCGGCTCGGCTATCGCCATGTTCCTCAGGCTTCGGTTGCCTTGGTTTCGTCCTCGAACCAATGGGCGCGGGCGGCCATGATGATCTCGCTGGCCTGCGCCTCGTCCATCGCGCCCTCGCCCAGAATCTCCACCAGCTCATCGGCGGCGAGGTCGGCAAGGTCGTCGAGCGTCTTCACGCCCTTCTCGCCCAGTGCGACCAGCATGCCCGGCGTGAAAGCCTCGAACGCCGCCACTTCTTCGGTGACGCCCAGCGCCACGCGCTTCTCGGAGAACTCGGCGTCGCGCTTGACCAGGAACGCCTCGGCGCGGCGGATCAGCTCCTCCGCCACCGACTCGTCGAAGCCCTCGATCTCGGCCAGCTCCTCGACCGGCACGTAGGCCAGCTCCTCGATCGTGTTAAAGCCCTCCTGCACCAGGAGGCCGGCGATCACGTCGTCGACGTCCAGCGCCTCGACGAACAGCCCGGTACGGCGGCGGAACTCCTCCTGCCTCCGTTCGCTCTCCTCGGCCTCGGTCAGGATGTCGATGTCCCAGCGCGTGAGCTGGCTCGCCAGGCGCACGTTCTGCCCGCGCCGGCCGATGGCGAGCGAAAGCTGGTCATCCGGCACCACCACCTCGACGCGTCCGGCCTCCTCGTCCATCACCACCTTGGTCACCTCGGCCGGCGCGAGCGCGTTGACGACGAAGGTCGCCGCCTGCGGGCTCCAGGGAATGATGTCGATCTTCTCGCCCTGCAGCTCCTGCACCACCGCCTGCACCCGGCTGCCGCGCATGCCGACGCACGCACCCACCGGGTCGATCGAGGAATCGCGGGAGATCACGGCCATCTTGGCGCGGCTGCCGGGGTCGCGCGCCACCGCCTTGATCTCGATGATGCCGTCGTAGATCTCCGGCACCTCCTGCGCGAACAGCTTGGCGAGAAAGCCGGGATGCGTGCGGCTCAAGAAAATCTGCGGCCCGCGCGTCTCCTCGCGCACATCATAGATATAGGCGCGCACGCGGTCGCCGTTGCGGAAATTCTCGCGTCCGATCAGCTCGTCGCGGCGCAGCAGCGCCTCGGCCCGGCCGATCTCGACCATGAGGTTGCCGTACTCGGTGCGCTTGACCACGCCGTTGACGATCTCGCCGACGCGGTCCTTGAACTCCTCATACTGGCGCTTGCGCTCCAGCTCGCGCACGCCCTGCACCAGCACCTGCTTCGAGACCTGGGCGGCGATGCGGCCGAAATCGATCGGCGGCAGTGGGTCCACAATGAAGTCGCCGACATTCTTGTCCGGCGCGAATTTCCGTGCGATGGCGATCGGAATCTGCGTCTCCTCGTTCTCCACCGTCTCGACGATCTCGGTCCAGCGCGAGAGGCGGACATCGCCGGTCTTGCGGTCGATGGTGGCGCGGATGTCCTTCTCGTGGCCGTACTTCGCGCGGCCCGCCTTCTGGATCGCGCTTTCGATGACGGCGAGCACTTCGTCGCGCTCGATCGCCTTCTCGCGCGCGACGGCGTCGGCGACGTTGAGCAGTTCAGGGCGGGAGACGGCGTTGTCGGTGAGGCTGCCGGACATATTTTCCTCGGAGGTTCGTCGGTGGTTGGCTATCGTATGCCGGTTCTGGTGTGGCCGGTGTTTCGGTTTCGCTGCGTTTGCGTCGGTGCGTCGGGCTTCAGTGCCTGGCGGTCTGTGGGGCGGTGGCGGCGATCAGCGCCTCGGTCAGCACCAGGCGCGCGCGCCGCATGAGCACGAACGGGACAGCAAGCGTTTCGCCGTTCTCGAGCCGCAGCAGCGCAGCATCCGTCTTGGCGCCCATGATGGTGGCGGTGATGCGCTTGCGCCCCTCGACGGGTTCCGCGAGCTCGACGCGCGCAAGGTGGCCGGCGAAGCGTTCCCAATCGCGCTTGCGCGTCAGCGGCCGGTCGATCCCCGCGGAGCTGACCTCGAGCGTCCAGGTGCCGGGGATCGGGTTCGCGACATCGAGCACGGCGCCGAGCGCGCCGCTGATCGTCTCGCAGTCGTTGACGCCGATCGCCTCGCCGCCGGTCTTCTCCGCCATGATCTGCACGGTCGGCCGCTCGCGGCCAAGCACCGCCACGCGTACCAGCGCGTAACCCAAGCCGTCCAGCGCCGGCGCCACCAGTTCGGCGATCCGCGCTTCCAGTCCCGATTGCTGACCGAGCAACTCGTCCAAAACAAAAAAGGCGGCCCGCGAAGGCCACCCCCCAAAAGCTGATGGAAGATCCGTTGCCCATATACGCTGCCCGGTGCGGATCGACAAGGATTCTCATATGCCATTGATGCATAACGCCCCTCCCGGCAGCATGTGGGTCAGGGCACTGGCGCCGCCGCCAGGATAATCAGTTGCAGGGGAACGCCATGAATCTCACCTCTCGCGCGGGTGATGCAAAGGAAATGGGGTCATGAGTACTGTCATGCGCCGCCGCGGTTTCGCCCAGGCGCTGGGCGCAGCGGCGTCCGGCCTGGTGCTCGGGGGTCTTGCCGGGGGCTGGAAACTGGCCCCGGGGGATCTCGTCCCGCCGCCGGGCTTCGGCTTCGGCTCGCTGAAATTCACCCTGACCGACGCCGAGACCGGCAAGACCGTCACCGCGGCCGATTTTCACGGCAGGATCGTGATGCTCTTTTTCGGCTACACGAACTGCCCCGATATGTGTCCGCTGACGTTGACCAACGCGGTGCGGGTCTTCCACCGGCTCGGGCCGAAGGCGGCGGACATCCGTTTCCTCTTCGTCACCGTCGATCCCGGGCGCGACGCGCTGCCGGTGCTCAAGAGCTACCTGAGCAAGTTCAGCCAGACCAACCTCGTGGGGCTGCGGGGCACCCCGACCGAGCTGGCCTCGGTCGCGGCACGAATGGGGGCCCGCTACAGCGTGCACCCCTCGACCAATCCCGAGAAATACACGGTGACCCACACGGCCCTGACCTACGTCTTCAACCGGGAGGGCGCGCCGGAGTTTTCGATCACGGGTCTGGAGCGGCCGGACATCGATCTCAACGGTATCGCGAGGGATCTCGCGCACCTGGTCTCGGCCAACCAGGTTTGAAGCGGCTTGCTCGGCACACGGGCGCGCCGACGGCATGGAAAGGCCAGCGGGCGCCGGGTGGCGCCCGCTGGCTCTCAGCCGACGCAGGTCGGTCAGGTTACGGTAATGAACCCCTGCATCCAGCCGTCCGTCATCATCGGCCCGGCCCAGCCGCCGGCACCGGTGCCGCAGGCGGCCATGCACTGCCAGGCATATTTCCCAGGAGCCGGCGTCTTGAACTGGTAGACAACGGTCGATGATTCCGGGATGGGCACGTTCATGAAGAACTTCTCGCCGTTCACGGTGAACGTGTGCGCGACCTTCTTGACCGGGACTTCGTGGACCACCTTCCCGGCATTGGCGGCGAAGGTCTTGGGGGTGCCCTCGATCAGCCGCATCGTGTTGCCGATCGTGCCGGAAACCTTGTTGTAGCCGCCCGGGATCTGGGCATTGCCGTCGTCCAGGCAACGCACGGTCACCTCGACGAGGCGGTTCGCCGGCAGCTTGATGTCGCCCGGCTCGTACTGCGGCCAGCCCGGACGGTGGATCATCTTCCCGGTAACGATCTCCATGTCGATCTTGATCGGGGCGGCGGAAGCTGCCTCGACCCGGGACTCCATCGCGAATCCGAGTGCCGCGATCGCGAGCCCGCCCCCGGAAAACTGCAGGAAACGGCGGCGGCTCGCACTGGCGAGCCAGGGAAGGTAGTCGGCCATGTGTTCTCTCCCTGATGGCTGGAACGGAACCCCTATGGCCCCGCCACCCGCTCTTTGAATTGAGCGAGATCAAAAGGGGACGAGATTTTTGTGCAGCGCGTCAATGCCGCCGCGTTAGTGCTGGTACATCAGCGCGGAGGCAGGCGATTCGGGCCTAGCTCCTTCCCACACCCCGCACGGTGAAGCCGGCCGCACCCAGCGACGTGGCATCCAACAGGTTGCGCAGGTCGACCACGACCCGCCCGCGCATTCGGCCAGCCAGCGCCGCGGGCGCCACGTCGCGGAATTGCTTCCACTCCGTCACCACCACCAGCGCGTCTGCGCCTAGCGCTGCCGCGAGCGCGCTGTCGCACCAGGCGATGCGCCCGGGCAGCAGCGGCCGTGCCTGGTCCATGCCCTCCGGGTCGAACACCCGCACGTGTGCCCCGTCCGCCTCCAGCCGCGCGACGAGCGGCAGCGCCGGGCTGTCACGCATGTCGTCGGTCTCGGCCTTGAACGTCAGGCCCCAGACCGCGACGGTCCGACCGCGCACCTCGCCGTCCATCGCCGCGATCACGCGCGCCGCGTTCGCGGCCTTGCGTGCGTCGTTCACCGCGACCACGGTCTCGATCAGCCGCGTCGGCGCCCCGGCCTCCTGCGCGATGCGCACCAGCGCCAGCGTGTCCTTGGGAAAGCAGCTGCCGCCGAAGCCCGGCCCCGCCTGCAGGAAGCGCGGCCCGATCCGCGCATCGAGCCCGATCCCGTGCGCGATCTCGCCGACATCGGCGCCGACGCGCTCGGCGAGGTCCGCCATCTCGTTGATGAACGTGACCTTCATCGCCAGGAACGCGTTAGCCGCGTACTTGATCAGCTCCGCGGTCTCCAGCCGCGTGAACAGCACCGGCGCCGAGAGCGGCGGCGCGGAGACGGCCTCGTAGACGCGCCCCAGGACCTCCCGTGCGCGCGGGCTCTCGCAGCCCACCACCACGCGGTCGGGGCGCATGAAATCGGCGATGGCGTTGCCCTCGCGCAGGAACTCGGGGTTGGAGGCGACGTCGAGCGCCAGGTCCGGCCGCGCCTCCGCCACGATCCGCGCGATCCGCCGCCCGGTGCCGACCGGAACCGTCGATTTGGTGACGATCACCGCCGGCGCCGTCAGCGCCCTGGCTACCTGCTCGGCCGCCGCGAACACATAGGAAAGGTCGGCATGCCCGTCGCCGCGCCGTGTCGGCGTGCCGACCGCGATGAACACCGCCTCCGCTCCCGCCACCGCCTCCGGCAGCGAGTCGGTGAAGCGCAGGCGGCTGTCGTGCGCGGCCACCAGTTCCGCGAGACCGGGTTCGTAGATCGGCATCCGCCGTGCGCGCAGTGCCGCGAGCTTCGCCGCGTCGGCCTCCACGATCGCAACCTCGTGCCCGAACGCCGCGAAGCACGCACCGGATACCAGGCCCACATAGCCGCCGCCAACCATTGCGATGTGCATCAACCGCTCCCTTGCCGCGGCGGCTTTCCAGCACGAAACCGCGGTTCGCTCCACCCTGGCGTGTGCTGCCCGCCTCGGCGTAACGGCGGCTTACAAATCCCCCATCCGAGCGCCGCATCTTTCTTCCGCCGCGGTTTCGGCCCACATGCACGCCCATGAACCGTCGCCAACTCCTCGCCCTGCCGGCGGTCGCGGCCCTGCTGCTGGCGGCCGCCCCGGCGCCGAAGCCGCTCACCCCGGCCGAGCAGCAGGCGGTCGCGCGCGCCGCCGCCTATCTCAACTCCATCCATACGCTTAAGGCGCGCTTCCTGCAGATCGATCCCAACGGCAACACCGCCAACGGCACCGCCTGGCTGCAACGCCCGGGGAAGATGCGCTTCCAGTACGATCCGCCGAGCCCGCTGCTGCTCCAGGCGGCGCGAGGCTGGCTGATCTATGTGGACAAATCCCTGCCGCAGACCTCGGCCTTCCGCCTGTCCGACACGCCGCTCGGCATCCTGCTCGCGCCCAGGATCACGCTCAGCGGCGACGTGACGGTGACCAATGTCCAGCAGCAACCGGGCGAGATCGACCTCACCGTCGTGCGCACCGCCAACCCGACGCAGGGCTCGCTGACGCTGATCTTCGCCACCGACCCGCTGACGCTGCGGCAATGGTCGCTGGTTGACGCGCAGGGCAACGAGACGCGCGTCTCGCTGTTCAACGTCGAGCTCGGCGGCCATTTCGACCCCTCGCTCTTCGCCTTCAAGGATCCGCAGCTGCAGAAGCCGGTGATTCCGAACGGCGGGTAGCGCGCCGCGCGGCTCAGACGCGCCGGTAATCAAGCCGCCGCGACAGCCAGCAGCCGAGCGTGATGCCCGCCACGCTGCCCGCTCCGTCGCGCAGCACCGCAAGCGTCCAGTCGCCCGGCGGCGAGTGGTCGAGCGCGCGCGGGCACGGCATCGCCCAGAGATCCTCGCCGATTGGCTCCAGCAGCTCCATCCGCCCCTGGCCGAGGAAGCCCGAGAACGCCGCATAGGGCACCCCGGCGTCCGTCACGGTCAGCTCCGCGTCCAGCTCCGCGCAGCGGTAGCGCCCCGCGATATCGGCGCGCATCCCTGGCTTGACTGGCACCAGCGTCGAGAAAAGGTTGTCGGCAGGCCGTTCGAGCCGCAGCCCCTGCGGCGTGGGCACCAGCCGGCTGGCCCGTGCACCGCCACCCGCGCTGCCATCCGCCTTGAGATCGAGCGTCTCCGTCCGCCAGGCGGCGAAGCGCAGCTTGACCTGGCCCGGCTCCCCGGCGTCCACCCGCGCCGCGATGCCCGTCTCCGGCTCGATAAAGGCGCCGAGCCAGGCGGGGGCGGGCAGCGAAGCGTCTGGCTTGGGCTTGGCCTCGCCCAGAGCTGCGGCCAGCACGTCGATCGCTGCCGCCCGTGCGTCGGAGAGGTGGTTGAGCATCGCGACGACGCTGATGCGCTCCTTCGGCAGGTAGAGCCGGTGGCTGCTCCAGCCGCGCAAGCCCCCGCCGTGCCCGGTAGCAGGCCGTCCCAGCGCCTCCTCCCGCGCCAGGCCGAACCCGTAGGGTGCCACCCCGCCATCCGCGAACGCGACCGGCGCCGCGAGGCGCTGGTACAGCGAACCCGGGTCCTCGCGCGTCGCGTCGATATGCTTCTCCCAGGCGATCATGTCGTCGAGCGAGGCGCCGAGCCCTGCGTCGCCGGTCCAGATCAGCCGGTTCACCGCGACCCGGTGCCCGCCCTGGCTCATCTGCTCGTAGCCCTCGGTGCCGTCGGGCAGTGCCCGCGTCTCGGCCGCGAGAATCGCACTCGCCATGCCGGCGCGGTCGAAAATGCCGCGTAGGTGCTCGGCCAGGCTGCGGCCCGTCCGTTCCGCCAGCACGTCGCCGAGCAGGCGGAAATTCTGGTTCACGTAGGAGGAGCGCGCGCCAGGTGCGAAATGGAGCGTCCGCGCCCCCGCGATAACCATCGCCGCCTCGGAATCCCCGAACGGCGCCTCGGCCGGCGAGCCATGCAGCATCGCGACAGCCCAGTAGTCGCGCAGGCCGGACTGGTTGTGTGCGAGTTGCAGCGCATTGGGCTTCGGTCCCGCGAGCCGGGGCAGCCGCGCCGCGATCGCGTCATCAAGCACCGTCGGGTCCGGGAACGCCGCGAGGACCGAGGCGCACGTGAACTGCTTGGTGATCGAGCACATCCGGAACAGGGATCCCGGCGTGAACGGCACGCGCCGCTCTGCGTTGGCCCAGCCCCAGGCATGGCGCGCCAGCACCCTGCCCTCGCGCAGCACGGCTACGGCGCCGCCAGGCCCAGGGTAGGTGCGGGGGAGGGCGGAAAGGGCGCGGTCGAGCCGCGCGGCGAGCGTATCGTTCATGAAAGCAGTCTCGGCGCCTCGCGTCGCGTCGGCAATCGCCTCGGACCCGGTTGGCCGTCATGCACCTGTCGCATCACAGCAATTTCGTCTTCTTTTTGCCCCCGAGTTCGCCGATATTGCGACAATCAGTTCTGTTCCCGGGCCACTCATGAAGCCGCTGATCGGAATTTCCTGCTGCACGAAGCTGTTCGGTGCCTATGGCATGCCGAACCACGCGGCGTCGGACCCCTATGTCCGCGCCACCGATTTCGTGGTCGGCGGCATCCCAGTGCTGATCCCCGCGAACGGCGAGCGTTCCGACACCGCGGGCATCGTCGCCCGCCTCGACGGGCTGATGCTCACCGGCAGCCGCAGCAACGTGGAGCCCGCGCGCTACGGCGGCCAGCCGCATCCGGAGGGCGTGCCCGAGGATCACGCGCGCGACGCCGCGACGCTGCCGCTGATCCGCGCCGCCATTGCCGCCGGGGTGCCCGTTCTCGCCATCTGCCGCGGCCTGCAGGAGCTCAACGTCGCGCTCGGCGGCTCGCTGCACCAGCGCCTGCAGGACCTGCCGG
>DAHUXX010000211.1 GCA_027306955.1 Acetobacteraceae bacterium
TCGTCGGCGGCGGCACCGCCAACTGGTCGGTACTCCGCCAGGTAATCAGTCGGACCGGGTCCCTCTACGCGCGCAACCTCCTGAGCCTGCCCTACCAGGACCTCACGGGTGGCTTCAAGTGCTTCCGGCGTCGCGTGCTCGAGACGATCGACCTCGACACGGTCACCTCGACCGGCAGCGGTGCAAGTGTCGTGCTCGGCACCGGCAACGACAGCGTGACCACGGGCGGGAACGCGTTCGTCTCGGTGGACGGCGCCAACGGCAGCCCGCCTCCGACGGATACCATCAAGGTGGGTGCCTACAGCGTCGTGTACGCCGGCGGCGGCACCCAGAATATCAGCGGCACGTCGGGGGAAGGCTTCTACCTCAACAACCTGCTGAATCCGTCGAGCATTAATCTCACCGGGTCGGACAACTACGTGGCACTCGGGGGCAACTCCACGGCGGCGGTGACGCTGAATGCCTCGCAGACCGGCGACCAGGTGGGCGTGTTCGGCAACGCGGACGGCAGCTACACTGGCGTGGTCACACTCGGCAACTTCGGCCAGAACTCGCAGATCGATCTGCAGGGCCTGATCGGAGCCAACGGCGAGGCGCTGACCAACTGGACCGCGGTCTCGGATAACCTCACGACCAGCGCGGGCAACTACACTCTGGACCTGAAGGGCGCCGGCAGCGGTCATGCCGTCAACTTCGTGAACCAGGGAGCCCTGAACCCGTCCCAGTTCGCGGTCAGCGGCTACCAGCCGGTGGCGGCCTGATCCCGGGCGGCTTCGGCCGCTGAAGACGGCGAGCCCGTCCTGCCGCAAGGCAGGGCGGGCTTCGTCGTTAAGCACCAGCAGCAGACGCCAGGATGACGCGCGCCGCGGGCGCTACATCACCTCGGGACCGGACGGATCGCCATACGGGTAGAAACGGCCGATCTCGAGATGGCGATACGCCAGCGCCTCCAGCCGCACCGTGCCGAGGAAGGGCTCGTCCGGCTCGACCAGCAGGATCGTCGGCGCAAACCCGCTGTCGTCGAAGCCGCGGCGGAAATGCACGCGCGACTTGATGGCGATCACGTCGAAGGCGCCTGGCTCGATGCCCATGGCGCGCAGCTGCTCCAGCTCGATGATCTGGGTGAGGTAGCGCGAAACCACCACCTCGCTGCCGCCACCGATGTCGATCCGTGCCCAGGATCCGCCGCGCCGGCCGGATTCGTCGCGCGCCACGACGCGGCCCGTGACCCGCACGGGCTCGCCCGCGGATTCGTCCGCGAGGCCGCCCACCGCGCGGTCGAACGCCTCGCCGGGCACCGCGGCGTCCACCGCCTCGGGGTCGGCGACGGTCGCGACCAGCACGCGCCCAAGGCCCCCCGCATGCCCGCTCGCCAGCAACTCGCGCAGCAGCCAGGTGGCATGGCCGCTGCGGTCCGAGTGGTCGGCCAGCACCACGGGCGTTCGGCCGCCGCCAACCGCCTCCGCCGCATGGCGCACGCCGTCGCGGATGCTGTGGATGGTGGCCGCGCGCACCAGCTCCTTGCGCCGTCGCCAGGCGAAGTCCGCCACGTCCACCGCGGCGCGGTGCGCGAGCCCGTGGTCGCCGTTGGCGATCGCCTGGATGGTCATGCCGGCATCCGGCACATCGGACCACGGGAAGCCGAAGAACACATTCATGTAGAGATCCGGCTCGCGCGCCTCCCACACCAGCGCGCGCTGCACCAGGTCCATCCATGGCGAGGCGCCAGTCCACTGCATCACCGTGGGCGTGATGATGGGAACCTTCACCACGGCATGCGTCGGCACATAGGTGCCGCGAATGGCGCGCACCAGCGTGCGGGCGGCGCGCTGGCCCTGCAGGTGGCTGTCGTAATGCGGGAAATATTTCACGGTGAAACCGAGCTCCGCATGGCGGAGAAACTGCGCGTCCTCGTTGCCATGCGGGTCGAACGTGGCGGCAAGCTTCGCCTTCGCCCCCACCGCCTCGCGCACGCGCCGCGCCAGCTCCGCCTCCGGGCGTGCGATGCCGTCCACCGCCATCGCCCCGTGCAGCGCCATGAACACGCCGTCGAACGGGCCCTTCGCGCGCAGCTCGCGGACCATGGCGGAGGTGAAATGTTCGAACGTCTCGCGCGTCACCCAGCCGGAACCGGAGCCGGTGCGCGGCCAGAGCGGGGATTCGATGCCGACCAGCTCCACGTCGGCGTATTCGCGCGCGACCTGGACGAAGCCGCCCATGTAGGAGCGCGGCTCCGCGTTGAGCAGCGCCTCGCCCGTGGCGGGCGAGCCGGGATAGGTGAAATCCTCGATCGTCGTCCTGTTGGCGAGGAAGGTGACGGTCTCGTGGACGAACATCAGGCAGGCGATGCGCATGGTTTTATGTCCGGTGGGGTGACGGGTCAGACGGTGAATTGCTCCGCGATGATGCGCTCGGAAAGCCCCTGGTCGCGGTCGTGCAGCACCGTCACGCCGACGGTGCGGTCCTCCTGCACGGCAACGCGCAGCACGTCGCGCACCTCCGTCTGGTCGGCGACCGCGGCCACCGGGCGCTTGTCCGCCTCCAGCACCTCGAACAGGACATGCGCGGTCGATGGCAGCAGCGCGCCGCGCCAGCGGCGGGGACGGAAAGCCGAAATCGGCGTCAGCGGCAGGAGATTGGCCGAGAGCGGCACGATCGGGCCGTGCGCGGAGAGGTTGTAGGCGGTGGAACCCGCCGGCGTCGCGAGCAGCACGCCGTCGCAGACCAGTTCCGCGAGGCGCAGTGTGCCGTCCACGGTGATGCGGATCTTGGCGGACTGGCGCAGCTGGCGCAGCAGCGAGACCTCGTTCAGCGCCAGCGCCTCCTCGATGTTTCCGTGCGCGGTCATGGCCTGCATGCGCAGCGGGTGCAGCCGCGTCGGGTTGGCGGCGGCGACGCGGGCGGCCAGATCGTCTTCCGCATAGGCGTTCATCAGAAAGCCCACCGAGCCGTAATTCATGCCATAGACCGGCCGCCCGGCGACAAGCTGGCGGTGCAGCGTCTCCAGCATCAGCCCGTCGCCGCCGAGCGCCACGACGACGTCGGCGGCCTCGCCGGCATCGCCGTAACGCGCCACCAGGCGCTCGCGTGCCGCCTGCGCCGCCGGCGTGGTGGCGGCGACAAAAGTGAGCGAGGTCATGACGGGCGGCGCCGGCGGGGCGAAAAAACCGTCAAACGAGCTTGCGGTGCTCGAGAACCGGCATGTCGCGGCGCACACGCGCCGTGATGGCGGGGTCGATGCGCGCCGTGGCCCAGCCGGTTCCGTCCGAGACCTTGGCGGTCACCATCCCCCAGGGTTCGCAGACCAGCGAGTGTCCATAGGTGAAGCGCGCCTCGCCGGAACCGTCGATGTGCCTGCCCCACATCGCCGGGGCCGCGAACCAGCACTGCGTCTCGATCGCGCGCGCGCGGATCAGCGTCTCCCAATGGTCCTTGCCGGTCTGCAGCGTGAACGCGGCAGGCAGGAAGATCAGCTCCGCCCCTTGCCGGCGCAGCGCGAGGAACAGCTCCGGGAAGCGCACGTCATAGCAGATCGCAAGCCCTACCTCGGTGCCGCCGACCTTGCAGGTGACGATCTCGGCCCCCGAGCCGAACGTGGCGCTCTCGCGATAGCCCTGGCCGTCCGGGGTCACGATGTCAAACAGGTGGATCTTGCGGTAGCGGCCGATCTCGGTGCCGGCCGGGTCGAAGACCAGCGTGGTGTTGAACAGGCGCTCGCCGTCGCGCTCCACGATCGAGCCGCCATGGACGTGGATGCGCTTCTCGCGCGCGACGGAGCGCAGGAACTCGTAGGCCGGGCCGCCTGGCTCGTTGCTGCCCGCCGGCGGCAGCACCTCCGAGGCAGCGAGCTTGTCGGCGCGGCTGCCGCCGAGCGAACTCCACACCTCCGGCAGCGCCACGATATCCGGCCGGTCCGCCGTCGCCGCGGCGTCGATGAGGCCGCGCGCCTGCTCGATGTTCTTCTCGACCTGCGAGCCGGAACACATCTGGATGACACTGACACGCATGCTGGGCTCCTTGGGGTTCAGCGGCGGAAATCGAGCCGCGGTTCGAGGCGCCGGGGCCGCGAGGATGGATCGGGCGGACGGCGATCCCGCGGACGGTCCTGCGGGTGACGTTCGGGCGCAAGGTGCTCGGGGGCGGCATCATCCAGTTCGGGCCGATGAGGCCGGTCGCGATCCACGCCACGCCCGGCTCTCACGCCCGGCACGGGTTCGTCCTCGTCCGGGTAGGGCGGCGTGAACACCTCGCGACGCGGCGGCACCGGAATACGGTGCGACATGGGATCGGGCTCCGGCAGGCGCAGCGCGAGCGAGCGGATCTCTGCCTGCAACTCATCGAGCCGCGCCTCGATCCCCTCCAGCCGGCCGCGCACACTGAGCACGGCGAAGGGCATGGGCAGGAGGGCAAGCAGCCACACCACGCCCGGCACCAGGACAAGCAGCGGCAGCCACCAGGGAACCCAGGACGGCAGGCCCAGCATCGCGACCATGGCCTGAGCATAGGACAACCCGGGGGTGCGCGCGAAGAGGTGGCGGCGGGGTGGATTTGGCGCGGGACGCATGCGATGGCTCGGGAAGGAAGAGGAACGTCCATGAAGCTGCTGACTCCCGGTCCGGTGACCACGCATCCCGATGTCCGCACCGCCATGGCGGTGGATCTCGCGCCCTGGGACAATGACGTCTGCCCGCTCTACGCCAGGATCCTGGCCCGCCTGCTCGCCCTCGGCGGCGGGGTAGACGCCACGCACGCGGCGCTGCCGCTCCAGGGCAGCGGACATTTCGGCGTGGAGGCGGCGCTGCGCGGGGTGCTGCGCCCGGGCCAGCGCATCCTGATCCCGATGACGGGCGCCTACGCGGAGCGCATGGCGCGGCTGGCGCGCGCCGCGGGACGCGAGCCGCTGGTGATGCCCGCCTCCGGCACCCAGCCCATCGATCCCGACAGCGTGCGCCGGGCGCTCGCCGACCCCACGATCGCGATGGTGGGGCTGGTGCAGAGCGAGACCAGCTCCGGCGTCGTCAACGACCTTGCGGCGATCGGCGCCGCCGTGCGCGCGGCAGGTCGGCGGATGCTGGTGGACGCGGTCTCCGCGTTTGGCGCGCTGCCGCTCGACCTCGCCGCACAGCCAGAGATCGCGGCGGCCGTGTTCACGCCCAACAAATGCCTCGAGGGCATGCCGGGGATCGCGGTGGTGCTGGCGCGGCGCGACGCGCTGCCCGCGCCCGGCGAGGCCGGCTCCTGGTGCTTCGACCTCGCCGACATCCTCGAGCACGGCGAGAAGCGCGGCTGGGCCACATTCCGCTTCACGCCGCCGGTGCAGAGCGTGAACGCGCTTGGCGTGGCCCTCGACCGGCTGGACGCGGAGGGCCGCGAGGCGCGGCTCGCGCGCTACACCGACAACGCTGCGGCATTGCGCACGGGCATGCTGGCAATCGGCCTGCGCCCGGTGCTGGAAGCGCGCCACCAGGGCCCGATCGTGAGCAACATCGCCGCCCCCGACGACCGCGCCTGGGATCTGCAACGTTTCGTCGGCGCACTGAAGAGGCGCGGCTACGTTATCAGCAATTTCTACGACACCGAGGCCCCGAGCTTCCGCGTCGGCACGATCGGCGTGCTGGACCGCGCGGATTTCGAGGGCTTCTCGACCGCCGCCGGCGAGGCGCTCGCGGAAATGGGCATCGGCCGCAGGAGCGCCGCATGAGCAGCGACCTCGAGATCGCGCGCGCGACAAGGTTGAAACCGATCGCGGAGATCGCGGCGCGTGCCTCCATCCCCGAGACCGCGCTGGTGCCCTACGGCCGCTACAAGGCGAAGATCGATTTCGATTTCATCACGCAACGAGCTGCCCGCAATCCCGGCGCCCTGGTGCTGGTGACCGGCATCAGCCCGACCCCTGCCGGCGAAGGCAAGACCACGACCACGATCGGGCTCGGCGACGCGCTCAACGCCGCGGGCACACGCACCATGATCTGCCTGCGCGAGCCCTCACTCGGCCCGTGCTTCGGCATGAAGGGCGGGGCGACCGGCGGCGGGCACGCGCAGGTGGCGCCGATGGATGAGATCAACCTGCATTTTACCGGTGACTTCCACGCCATCACGGCCGCGAACAACCTGCTCGCTGCGATGATCGACAACCAGCTCTACTGGGGCAACGAGGCGGGCATCGACCCGCGCCGCGTCTCCTGGCGCCGCGCCATGGACATGAACGACCGCGCCCTGCGCTCGATCGTGACGTCACTCGGCGGTGCCGCGAACGGTTCGCCCAGGGAGGACGGGTTCGACATCACCGTCGCCTCCGAGGTGATGGCGGTGTTTTGTCTTTCGACCTCGCTCGCCGATCTCCAGGCACGGCTCGCGCGCATCATCGTCGCCCCGAAGAAGGGTGGCGGGTTCGTCACCGCGCGCGACATCAGGGCCGATGGCGCGATGGCAGCCCTGCTGCGCGACGCACTGATGCCCAACCTGGTGCAGACGCTGGCGGGCTCGCCGGCGCTGGTGCACGGCGGCCCCTTCGCCAACATCGCCCATGGCTGCAACTCGGTAATGGCGACGAAGCTCGGGCTCTCGCTCGCTGACGTGGTGGTGACGGAGGCAGGCTTCGGCGCCGACCTGGGCGGCGAGAAATTCCTCGACATCAAGTGCCGCCTCGCGGGGCTCGCCCCCGCCTGCTGCGTGGTGGTGGCGACGGTGCGCGCGCTGAAGATGCATGGCGGCGTCGCGAAGGCCGATCTCGGGCGCGAGGACGTGGCGGCGGTGAGCCGTGGCGTGGTGAATCTGGCGCGCCACGTCGAGAACATGCAGGGTTACGGGCTGCCCGTGATGGTAGCACTCAACCGGTTCACCAGCGACACGGACGCCGAGATCGCGGCGGTGCGCGCCGGGGTCACGGCCGAGGTGGTGCCCTGCACGCACTGGGCGGACGGCGCGGGGGGCGCGGCCGGGCTTGCGCGCGCGGTGCAGTCGCGCATCGCCGAGGGAAGCGCCGCGTTCCGCACCCTCTACCCGGACGAGATGAGCCTCGCCGGGAAGATCGAGACGATCGCGAAACGCATCTACCGCGCCGGCGGGGTCACGATCGCCGATGGCGCCGCGCACAAGCTCGCCGCCTGGGAAAAGGCGGGTTTCGGACGCATGCCGGTCTGCATCGCCAAGACGCAGTACAGTTTCAGCGCCGATCCCACGAAGCTCGGGGCGCCGGAGGGGCACACGCTGCCGGTGCGCGACGTGCGGCTGTCTGCGGGCGCTGGCTTCGTCGTCGCCATCGCCGGCGAGATCATGACCATGCCCGGCC
Source organism: Acetobacteraceae bacterium (assembly GCA_027306955.1). GTDB lineage: Bacteria > Pseudomonadota > Alphaproteobacteria > Acetobacterales > Acetobacteraceae > JAJXXT01. Next base: position 7,292 of record DAHUXX010000211.1, read on the forward strand.
TGCCCAGGGTGCCGGCGGCCGAGGCGATCCATCTCGACGAAACGGGCAACATCGAAGGGCTGTTCTAGAATAACCCTTCGCGCACAGACCTCAGTCCGTGAGCTCGACGATGCTCACATGCCCGTCGGCGGCGGGCCAGGTGCGCGCGGCGATCGTCTCGCTGTTGCACTGGCCGACGACGCATTGCCCGGCCGGCAGCGGATAGGCGACGGCGAGGTCGGACACCGCGGGCACGCCGTGCGGAATCCCGGGCGGGATGCGCGAGCCGAGCAGCACATGGTCGCGCCCGCCACCGAAATAGCCGCGCGGGCGGGAGAGATGGACGATCGCCCCCTTGCCCGCCTCCACGGCCGCCAGCCGCTGCGGGCGCAGATTCACGATGTCGGAGGATCGCGGGAAGGGCGAGCGGTAGATGTGGGTCGTCGACAGCCCTGGAACGGAGAATACGAACTCCAGATTGTCGTTCGGCGAGACATTGACGGGGCCCCACGCGCCGTTCTTGCCGGTGGTATGCTTGAATATTGCCGCGCCGCGGCGCTCGCCCGTCATCCCGTCGAGCGCATAAACCTCGAGCCGCACGCCGGCCAGGCCGATATTGGTGGGCAGATCTCCAAGCCAGCCCGAGATCTTGCCCGACAGCGCCACGCGCCGCTCAGCCACCACATCCATGGTTCGCGGAGCGCTGCCGGTGAGGAAGCGCCACATCGCCGCGAATGCCTGCGGCGAATAG
>DAHUXX010000222.1 GCA_027306955.1 Acetobacteraceae bacterium
TGATCGCGGCCTCGAACGGACTCATCCCCTCCTCGACGTGGCGGTACACGTTCTCCAGCATCACGATGGCGTCGTCGATGACGAATCCCACCGCGATGGTCAGCGCCATCAGCGAGATGTTGTCGAGGCTGAAATCGAACAGGTACATCATCGCGAACGTGCCGATGAGCGCCACCGGCAGCGTCACCGCGGGGATCACCGTCGCCCAGACATTGCGCAGGAACAGGAAGATCACCATCACCACGAGGGAGACGGAGATCAGCAGCGTGAACTGCACGTCCTCGACCGAGGCGCGGATGGTCTGCGTGCGATCGAGCAGCGTCAGCACATTCACGCTGGGCGGGATCGCGGCAACGAGACGCGGCAGCCGCGCCTTGATCGCGTCCACCGTGTCGAGAATGTTCGCACCCGGCTGCTTGAAGATGACGAGCAGCACGCCGCGGTGCCCGTTCTGGTAGGCGGCGAGGTGCACGTTCTCCGCGGCGTTGACCGCGCGCCCGATATCCTTCACCCGCACCGGCGCGCCGTTGTGGTAGGCGATCACCAGGTTTCGGTACTGCGATGCTGTGGTGAGCTGGTCATTGGCGTAGATCGTGAAGGTCCGCACCGCGCCTTCGAGCGTGCCCTTGGGGCTGTCCGTCGTCGCGTTCACCAGGCTGTTGCGCACGTCCTCGAGCGTGAGCCCCATCGCCGCCAGCTTCGCGGGATCGACCTGGATGCGCACCGCCCGCTTCTGCTGCCCGCCGATGAAGATCTGCGCCACCCCCGGTATCTGGGAGATCTGCTGTGCCAGGATGTTCTCGGCGTAGTCGTCCACCTGGATCAGCGGCAGCACGCCGGACTGCACCGCGAGGATCATGATCGGGCTGTCGGACGGGTTCACCTTGTAGTAGCGCGGCGGGCTGGGCATCGCCTTCGGCAGCTGCCCGGCCGCGGCGTTGATCGCCGACTGCACGTCCACGGCCGCGCCGTCGATGTTGCGGCTGAGGTCGAACTGCACCGTGATCTGGCTCTGCCCGAGCACCGAGACCGAGGTGAGCTGCGACACGCCCGGTATCTGCGCCAGCTCCGTTTCCAGCGGCTGCGCCACCGTCGCCGCCATGGTCTCGGGACTGGCGCCGGGGAAATTCGCGTTGATGTTGATGGTGGGGAAATCGACGCGCGGCAGCGGCGCCACCGGCAGCAGCGGATAGGCGGCGATGCCCACCAGAACGATCGCCGCCATGATCAGCGATGTGCCGACCGGACGGCGGATGAATGGCGAGGAGATGCTCATCGGTGGCTCAGCTTCCCGCCTTCGCCATGATCACCTTGATCTTGGTCCCGGGCGCCAGCCGCGACTGCCCGTTCACGACCACGCGGTCGCCCTTCGCGAGCCCGGCGAGAATCTCCGCCACCTGGCCGTTGTCCTGCCCCACCTTCACATTCACGACCTGCGCCGTGTCGTTGGGCGCCACCCGATAGACGAACAGGCTGTCCACCCCGCGCTGGACCGCGGCGGAGGGCACGGTCAGCGCGTCCGGCACCACCTTGGTGACCAGCCGCGCCTGCACGAACTGCCCCGGCGTCAGCGCGTTGTCGGTGTTGGCGAACTCTGCCTTGAGCTTGATCGTGCCGGTGGTGGGATCGATCGCGTTGTCGATCGTGAGCAGCGTGCCACGCGCGAGCAGCGTCTTGTCGTCGCTGGAATAGACATCCACTTCCGCCCGCCCGCCCGTTTTCGTGCTTGCGGCCATCGCGGCGTGGATCTGCGGAATGTCCTGCTGCGGCAGCGCGAAGACCACCGCGATCGGGTGATCCTGCTCGATGGTGACAATGCCGTTGGCGTCCGTCGTCTGCACGACATTGCCGGGATCGACGATACGCAAGCCCATCCGCCCCGGAATCGGCGCCTTGATCATGGTGTAGCCGAGGTTGACCTCGGCGGCGTAGATCGCCGCGTCATCGCCCTCGAGCGTGGCCCTGGTCTGCGCCACCAGCGCCTCCTGCGTGTCAAGCTGCTGGCGCGAGGCGAAGCTCTGCTTGGCAAGCGAGGCATAGCGCGCGAGGTCGCGGATGGCGTTGGCCAGCACCGCCTGGTCCTGCGCCTTCTTCGCCTTCGCCGCGTCCAGCGCCGCCTGGTACGGCCGGGGGTCGATCTCGGCGAGCTTGTCGCCGGGCTTCACCTCATGCCCCTCGTGAAAGAACACGCGCTCCAGCGTGCCGTTCACGCGCGTACGCACCACCACCGACTGCCACGCCTGCACCGTGCCGATGTTGGAAAGCTCGATCGGCAACGGCCCCACGCTCACCGTCGTCGCGGTGACGGGCACCACGCCCTGCGCCATCGCGGCCGCGGGAAAGAGAAGCAGAACACTCGAGATCAACGCAGCCACCGGCCCGCTCGCCATCCCAGCCATCCTTCCGATTGCTGCACCGCAACGAGGCATTTTCCTCGAAACCTCCACGCCGCGCCAGCGTCAATTTGGCGCGGTCAGTCATGCCGCGAGACCGTCCCGCCATCCCGCCATCGAATTATCCGCAGACAGGAACGAGTAAGCTTGCTACTAAGTGCCCGTCACGGAGCGGGCGGATGGTATTTCGAATTGTAACGACGGATGACATCCAGACCACCGCGGACCGCCAGACCGCAGGCGTCGCGGCGATCGCCTTGCTGTTGTTCCTGATCGTCGCCGGCGTCTGGATCGCGCGCGAGCTCGTCGCCGCCCGCATCCTCCAGACCTGCATCGCCTCGGGCAGCCACCATTGCGAGGAACAGGTGCCGGCGCTGCATCGCCTGCTGCCGAACGACTGGAACTAGCCCGCCGCTAATCCGGCGCGATCCCCAGCGCCGCGCGCAACCGCCGGGCGAGCCAGGTGCCGTCGCGCGGCGGCAGAAAGCGCTCCACCTCCTCGGGCGAGATCGCGATCACCGCGAACAGCGCCTCCGCGCGCAGTCGCGGGCGCAGCGCCGCGACTTCCGCCATCGTCCGCGCCCGCGCGGTCGCGCGCCAGCCACAGCCCGCAGCCACGGCGCACAGATCGGTGCCGCGCCCGGTATGGCTCGCCTGCCCCCCAGTTTCGCCGAAGCGCCCGTTGTCCAGCACCGCGATTGCGAGGTTCGGCGCCCCGCAAGCCGCGATGGTGGCCAGCGCGCCCATCCCCATCAGCGCCTCGCCGTCGCCGGTCGCCACCAGCACCCGCCGGGAGGGCTGCGCCAGCGCGAGCCCGAGGCCGATCATCGCCGCACCCCCCATGGCACCCCAGAGATAGAAATTCTCCGCCCGGTCGCCGGCCGCTCCCAGGTCGTAGGCGGTCGAGCCGAGCCCCGCGACCACCAGCGTGTCGCCGGCATCGCGCACCAGCTCCGCCATCACGGCGCGACGGTCGAGGCTCATCGCGCGCCCTCCTTCTGGACGAAGACCTTGGCGCCGATCAGCCGCTGCGACAGCAGCACCGCCACCGCGACCGAACTGCCGAACGCCAGGTCCGCCGCCGCCCGCACCACAAGGCCCGCCTCGGCGGGGTGCTCCGCGTGCCGCACCAGCACGCCCATCGCCTCCAGAACGGCGGGCGTGCCGGTGCCCATCGGCACCTGCCACGGGTTGAACTCGCCCCACTCGCCGCGCATCGTCACCACCGTCAGGAACGGCATGCGCAGGTTGCTGACCAGGCTCAGCATGTTGATCGTGTTGCCGACGCCCGATGACTGCATCAGCAGCGCCGCGCGCTGCCCGCCGAGCCAGGCGCCGGCGGCCATCGCCACGCCCTCCGCCTCGGTCGTCAGCACCACGGCGCGGATGTCGGGGTCCGTCTCGGCGCGCCGTATCGTGGTCGCATGCCCGGCATCCGGCACGTAGCCGATCTGCCGCACGTCCGCCTCCTTCAACGCGTCGAACACGTCGTCCTGCCAGCTTGTCACGGCGTTTCCCTCCACGCTTCCCATGCTGCACGGACATCCTAGCTGCGTCCATGGCCGCGCTTGCCGCGTGCCGCGCTCCGACATATCCCCGCGCGGGAGATCGCCCCGGAGGCCGCCATGGATCATTCCTCGTCCGAGACCCTTTCGCACCCCGAAATCCGCGCCGAGGTCGCCAAGCTCTGCGCCCGCTTCCCCGGCGAGTACTGGCGCAAGCTCGACGCCGCGCGCGGCTACCCCACGGAGTTCGTCCGCGCCCTCACCGAATCCGGCTACCTCGCCGCCCTGATCCCCGAGGAATACGGCGGCGCCGGCCTGCCGCTCTCGGCAGCCTCCGCCATCCTCGAGACCATCCACGCCGAGGGGTGCAACGGCGCTGCCTGCCACGCCCAGATGTACATCATGGGCGCGATCCTGCGGCACGGCTCGGCCGAGCAGAAGCAGCGCTACCTCCCCGGCATCGCGGCGGGCTCGTTGCGCCTTCAGGCCTTCGGCGTCACCGAACCCACCTCGGGCACGGACACCACCAGCCTGCGCACCACCGCGCGCCGCGAGGGCGACCGCTACATCGTCAACGGCCAGAAGATCTGGACGAGCCGCGCCGAGCACTCGGACCTGATGCTGCTGCTCGCCCGCACCAGGCCGCGCGACCAGGT
>DAHUXX010000230.1 GCA_027306955.1 Acetobacteraceae bacterium
GCGACGGTCTCGGCGGGGGTGGCGAGGCCGCGGGCGGCGCGCAGGCTTGCGGCGCGGAAGGCGGCGCGAAAGGCGAGCAGCCGGTCGCGGGACATCGCGAGGCGGTCGTAGCGGGCGAGCACCGCGTCCAGGGCACGGGCGGGGGCGCCGCGTCCGCCGGTGCCGGCGGCGAGTGGCGGCAGGGCGGCCTGCCTGGCCATGACGCGGGCGAGGCGCAGCGACCTGGCGCGCGGGCAGCCGGCGAGCAGCGTGCGCGCGGCGGCGAGATCAATGGCCTTGACCATGGTCTCGGCGGCGAGCGGCAGCAGGCGGACGCGCAGCGGATGCGGGTAGGCCTGCAGGATGGGCAGCACCGCGGCGAACATGCCGGCCGCGGTCGCGCGGTCGCGCCGGTGGGCGGCGAGGCGGACCGCTCGCCACAGGCAAACCTCGTCGGCAACGACGCAGGGGGCGGTGGACAAGGGACCTGGGTGGGCGTGCGGCTCGGGGTGGAGGGCGTCGGCGGCGTTCCGCGCGAGCTTGAACCGTGGGTTGGCGGCGAGGCGGGCGTCGGCGTTGGCGGCGAGGCGCAGGACGCCCCGAGCCTCGCCGCCCATGCCGAGGGCGAGCAACGCCTGCGCGACCCTCAGGCGCGCGTTGCCGCGGGCAAGCGGCGGGGTGGTGGCGGCGGCAAGGGTCGCCTCGGTGAGGCGGCGACGCAGGGTGGCGAGCGGGAGGTCCGGCAGGTCGAGCAGGCGCGCGCCTTCGGTGGCGGCGGCGGCGGCGTTGAAGGCGCCGAGCGGCAGCGCGACCGGGCCGCCGTCGAGCAGGAAGCCGCTGGCGACGGCGCGCAGTTGCACCGCGTCCGCGTGCGCGGCGACAGCGACGCCCGCGCCGGTGGGCAGCAGGGTGAAGAAGGGCGTGCGCCAGGGGGATGTCACGGCGGTGGGGGCGACGGCGCCGGGTGCAGCGACGGTGCCGACCAGCAGCAGGCCGCCGTGCAGCGGGTCGCGCAGGGACAGGACGGGGCCGGGGGCGGTGACGGGCAGGGTGATGCGCCCGTTCGTGACGCGCGGGGTGAGCGGCGGTGGGGTCGCGGCTGCGACCAGGTGCCAGGCGCCGTGCTCCACCGCAGGGGTGAGGCCGGGGGGCATGGCGAGTTCCATGCCGGAGGGAAGCGGCGTCGCGGTGGCGCGCAGCCGCGCGAGCAGGGCGGGCGACGGCGGCGTGCGGGAGGCGGCGACGAGCAGCAGCTGTCCGGCGCGGCGGAAAGCGGCGATGGGGACGGCGGCGGCGTAGGGAAGCGCGATGTCGCGCCTCGCCGGAGCGAGCGTGGCGGCGGCGACGACGGGGGCCGGGGTGCTCGTGACCGGGACGGCCCGCGGGGCGTGCGGGCGCGCGAAGGCCGTGGCGGGGAGATTCCATTGCGCTTGCGAGATGGGTTCGGCGGTGATGGCGGCACGCGGCGGGTTCGGGGGCAGCGGCAGCGGCGGCGATAACAGGAAGGCGAGCGACGCGGGGCGCGGCGGCGGTGGTGACGGCGGCGGCAGGGGCGGGCGCGGCGCCTCCTGCACGTCGAACACGGCGCGGTTGCCCAGCCGCCACGCGTGCACGAGTGAGAAGGCGGGCAGTGCCACGCGCAGGCCCTCGCCGCTCGGTAACGCGGCGAAGGGAGCGAGGCGTCCGGGCGGGGTGAGAGGCAGCGTCGTGCCGTTGGCGGATCTCGCCACCAGCAGGCCCTCCGCGACAGCGCGGCCGTCGCGCCCGCCGGCAGCGCGAGCACCAGGCGGGTGTAGGCACGATGGCGGCCCTCGCGCAGGGGGATGTGCGCCGAGGCGGGCGCGGCCGCCAGCAGCAGCGCCAGCGTCAGCGCGCCGCGTCGCTGGCGGGGGCGCCTCATCCGCCGGTGCCGGAGGCGGCGGCGGGCTGGGCTGCGGCGGGCTGCACGACGGGCTGTGTGGCCGCCGGGAGCAACAGGGCGTCGCGTCTGGCACGCATCGTCGCGAGTTCGGCCGTCACCAGGCGGGCGCGCTGGGGTTTCATGGCGGCGAGGATCGCGGCGGCGCGCCGGGTGTTCATCGCGTCCAGCACCGCGAGCAGGACGTTGCGGTCCAGCTCGTTGAAGATGGTGGCGGCATCGGCAGGCTTCATCGCCTCGTAGACCTTGACCAGCCGCATGGTGTCGGCGCTGGCGGCCTTCTGGCGCGCGGCGGCCTGGGCCTCGATTTGTTTCTGCAATGACTTGAGTTCCGCGAGGCGGGCCGAGAATTGCTTCTCGGCGGCGGCGAGCGCCTGCCCGCGCGCGGCGATGGCGGCGGCACGCCGATCCAGCACGGCCTTGCGGGATTTGAGGTCGGCGAGCAGTGCGAGTTCCGTCGGCGAGGGGGTGGGCGGACAGGCCTGACCCGAGGGCTGCGGCGCGGTGCGCTGCGCCGTGGTCCGGGCGATGGCGGCGGGCGTAGGTTTTGCCGGGGGCGCGCCCGTGGGCACGGAGGCGGCGGCGGCCTGAACCAGGGCGGCGGTCTTGAGGAGGAGCAGCAGCGCGATCGCGGCCATGGTCACGCGCAGGAGACCGAGGCCGGGCAGCAGACGCATCTCAGCGCACCAGCTTCAGCGCGCGCAGCAGGTCGCGCTCCGCGGCGCTGCGCGGGCGCTCGGGTTCCTCGCGCGCCGTGGCCGTGGCGAGCGCCAGCCCCTGCACCGGGGCGGTGCCGCGCGCCTCGCGCACAAGCTGTTCCAGGCGGTCGGCCGCGGCCTCCGCGCGCTGGGTCATGAAAGAGAGATCCTCGCGCAACGAGCCGGCATGCTCGATGCGGCGCGCGAGGTCGCGGCCGGTCTCGGTGCCGGCCTGGCGCAGGCGGGCGACGGATTGCTCGGCCGATTCGCTGGCGCCGCGGAAGCCGCTGACGAGTTCGTCGAGCGCGCCGCGGTCGCGCCGGAGCTGGCCCAGCGCCTTCTCCAGCCGCCAGGCGCGCAGGAGGGTGGCAGCGAGGAGCAGGACCAGGCCCAGTTCGATGCTGATCTGCAACGTTCTAGCGTTCATGCCTCGCCTCCTTGCGGCTCGGACGGGGTTTCGGGCGAGGGGGTGATCAGCTCGCGCTCGATGCGCACCGCGATCCGGCCGCGGCGGCGGCCGGCGCGGCCCTCGAACAGCGTGGTGCCGCCGCAGCGCAGGCGGATGGCCGCACCGCGTCCGGCGTTGAGCGTAAGGCGGCTGCCCGGCTTGAGCGCCATGACGGTGGCGAGCGGGAGGGTCTGCTCGTCGAGCACGGCTTCGAGATCGACCTCGGTCGCCCAGAGTTCCTCGGCGAGGTGGGTTTCCCAGATGGAATCGCGGCCGAATTTCTCGCCCATGAATTGCTGCAGCAGCAGCTCGCGGACGGGCTCAAGCGTGGCGTAGGGGATGAGCAGCTCGATGCGACCGCCACGCTCCTCCATGTCGATGCGCAGGCGGGCGAGGACGGCGGCGTTGGACAGGCGCGAGATGGTGGCGAAGCGGGGGTTGGTTTCCAGCCGGTCGAAGCGGAAGGTGACGGGGCAGATCGGGTCGAAGGCCTGGGAGAGGTCAGCGAGGACGACGCCGATGAGGCGCTCGACGAGCTGGCGCTCGATCGAGGTGTAGGGGCGGCCCTCGATGCGCATCGCCGCCGTGCCGCGCCGGCCGCCGAGGAGGACGTCGACGATGGAGTAGACGAGCGCGCTGTCGATGACCATCAGCCCGTAATTGTCCCACTCCTCAGCCGCGAAGACGGCGAGCATCGCGGGCATCGGGATGGCATTGAGATAATCGCCGAAGCGCAACGAGACGATGTTCTCGATACCGACCTCGACATTGTCCGAGGTGAGGTTGCGCAGCGAGGTGGAGAGGATGCGCACGAGGCGGTCGTAGACGATCTCGAGCATCGGCAGGCGTTCGTAGCTGACGAGGCCTGCGTCGATGATGCGCTTGAGGCCGCCCTCCCCGCCTTCGTGCAGCAGCGCCCTGACCTCGGCGGGTTCCAGGCCCTCCACCTCGCCGGTGGCGTCGCTCATCGTTGCCTCACTGCACCAGGATTTCGGTGAAGAGAACATCGCGCACGCGGCCGGGGGCGAGCGCGATGGCGGCGCGGGCGAGCAGGGCCTCGCGCAGGCGCCAGGTGCCCTCGCTGCCGCGGAAGTCGCGCGGGCGCATTTCGCGAAGGTAGGTCTGGAACAGGTCGACGATGCGCGGCATCGCCTGCTCGGCGCGCTTGGCGTCGGCCGGCGTGGGGACTTCGAGTTTGGCGCCGAGCTTGACGAAGGATTGCCGGCCCGGGCCGGCGTTGAGATTGGCGATCATCACCGGGATGGTGACGAAGACGGGCGGCGGGGCGGCGAGTGCCATGGGTTTCGGCCCGTTCCCGCTCATGCCGAGGAGGTGCTGCAGCGTACCGCTGAACCACAACCCGGCGACGCCGGCCGCGAGCAGCGCGGGGAGCGCCAGGAGCACGAGGCGCCGCTTGCCCCCGCCCTTGGTATCGGCGGGCGTGGCGTCACCGCCCTCGCCCGCCTCCGCCCTGCCGTGCGCCTGCCCGGCCTTCACGCCCGCCACGCCAACCTCCGCCGCTGACCCGGCCGAGTTTGCCGGCCGGGCGGTTAACATCCGGTTGCGGGCGGCAGGTTTTGCCCAGGGGGACGCAAGGAATCCCGCCGCCGCGGCCGCGCGGGCACTGGCATGGGGATTGCCCGCTGGAGGCCATGGAGGAGGTCGGGCCATGAACGACGCCATCACGCTTTCCGGGATGATCACGCGCTGGCGCGAGCTGCAGGTGCGCGCCACCAACCTCGCCAACGCCGACACGCCGGGCTTCCAGGCACTGCACATGCAGGCGGTGTCATCGCTGGTGGCGCAGCCGGCGGGCACGGCGGGCCCGAACGTGGCCTACGCGGCGCTGCGCGGTACCTGGCGCGACACCGGTCCGGGGCCGATCCAGCGCACCGCCAACCCGTTCGACCTGGCGCTCGACGGGCCAGGTTATTTCACGGTGATGACCAAGGCCGGGCCGCGCCTCACGCGCAACGGGCATTTCCTGCTTGATTCGAGCGGCACCATCGTCGACCAGCAGGGACATCCGTTGCTGGACGGCAACGGGCAGCCGATCCAGATCTCGACCGCGGACGGGAAGCCGCGGATCGCGGCGGACGGCACCGTTTCTGGCGCGCAGGGGGTGATCGGGCGGATCGGCGTGGTGGAGCCGGCCGATCCGCAGGCGCTGACCAACCTCGGCGGCACGCTGCTCGCGACCAAGGCGCCGACGCGGCCGGTGGCGCGGCCGCGCCTGGTGCAGGGGGCGGTGGAGGGAAGCACCACCAACGCGATCAGCGAGACGGTCGGGATGATCGACGACACGCGGCAGTTCCAGCTCATGGCCTCGATGCTGAAGGCGGAATCGGCGCGCCGGCAGCAGGCGACCCAGCAGATCCTTGCGGGAGTATAATGAACCATGCGCGCGCTCGATATCGCCGCCACCGGAATGCAGGCCCAGAACACGACGGTGGAGGTGATCGCCAACATCATCGCCAACATGTCGACGACCGGGTTCAAGCGCAGCCGGGCCGAGTTCCAGGACCTGATGTATGAGAACCTGCGGGGTGTCGGATCAAACTCGTCCTCATCGTCGATCGTGCCGGCGGGGGCACAGATCGGGCTCGGCGTCAAGACGGCGGCGATCTACCGCATCGCGTCGCAGGGGAACCTGCAGCAGACGGGCAACGCGCTCGACCTCGCGATCAACGGCGCCGGGTATTTCCAGATCACGCTGCCGGACGGGGAGACGGCGTACACGCGCGACGGCACGTTCTCGCTGGCACCGGACGGGACCATCGTGACGGCCGATGGGTATGCCGTGCAGCCGGGGATCACGGTGCCGACCAACGCGACGGCCATCACCATCAGCCCGGCGGGCCAGGTGCAGGCGACGATCGCGGGGCAGACGGCGCCGCAGTCGCTGGGCACGCTCCAGCTCGCGACGTTTCCCAACGAGGCGGGGCTGGCGGCACAGGGAGGCAACCTGTTCCTGCAATCCGCGGCCTCCGGCTCGCCGGTGACGGGTCCACCGGCGGCGGCGGGGTTCGGCACGGTGCTGCAGGGGTTTGTCGAGAGCTCCAACGTCAACGTGGTCACCGAGATCACCAATCTGATCTCGGCACAACGCGCCTATGAGATGAACAGCCGGGTGATCACCTCGGCGGACAACATGCTCAACACCCTCACGCAGATCGGCTGAGCGGCATGTCTGTTGCGATACGGTATCGTTTTCCGCTCGCGGCCCTGGCGCTGCTGCTGGCGAGCCCCGCCGCCGCGGCGACGTTGCGCCCGTTCACGACGCTCGTGGCGCCGGTGGTGCGGCTGCGGGACCTGTTCGCGGGCGCCGGCAGCGAGGCCAACCGCGTGCTGGGGCCGGCGCCGGCGCCGGGTTCGCGCATCAGCGTCGGCGCGCGGCAATTGGCGGCCATTGCGCGCGAGTACGGGGTGGCGTGGCGGCCGGCGACCGGGTTCGAACGCTCGGTGCTGGTGCGTCCGGGCGAGCCGCTCCGCGAGGCGCCGGTGCTGGCGGCGCTGCGCCAGGCGCTGGCGGGGCTCGGGGCGGCGGCGGGCAGCCGCGTGGTGCTGCAGGGGTTCGCGGCGCCGATGCTGCCGGTGGGGGCGAGGCCGCGGCTGGTGGTGGAGCAACTTTCCTATGATGCGAACGATGGCGGGTTTGAGGGCGTGCTGGCGGTCGCGGTGCCCGGCGAGGCGGCGATCACCGTACCGGTCGTGGGGCGCAGCGTTCGGCGAGTGATGCTGCCGGTCGCGGCGCATCGTCTCGCGCCCGGAATGGCGCTCGGGCCGGGGGATTTCGTCGAGCGCGAGGTGGCGGCGCCAGCCGCGCGCGGGGTGGTGCTGCGCGACGTTTCGGCCGCGCTGGGAGAGGGCGTGCGACAGGCGGTGGCGGCGGGCGCGCCGGTGCCGCTTCATGACCTGGTAACGCTGCCGACCGTCAGGCGCGGGCAGCGGGTGCGGATGGAGATCGACGCACCGGGGCTGGCGGTGACCGCGATCGGGGTGGCGCTGGGCGACGCGGGGACCGGGCAGAGGGTGGATGTGCTGAACCCGATCTCGCACGCGGTGGTGCGGGCCTCGGTGATCGGGCCCGGGCGCGTGGCGGTGACGCGGGGCAGCATTCCGCTGCCGCAGGGCGCGGCCTATCCGGGGATGCGGCGATGAGGGCGGCGCGGCGGATGGTGCTGCCGGTGCTGCTGGTGCTGCTTGGCGGTTGCACGAACCTGACCCGGCTTTCGGAGATTGGCGGGCCGCCCGGCATGTCACCGACCGCCGACCCCACGCGCGCGCCGGGCTGGCGGCCGCTGACCATGCCGATGCCGCGGCCGCGCACCGCGAGGCCGGCGCCCGACGCGTTGTGGCGCCCGGGAAGCCGGGCCTTTTTCCGCGACCAGCGCGCGGCGGGGGTGGGCGACCTCGTGACCGTGGTTGTCAACATCAACTCGACGGCGGACCTCAAGAACAACACCACGGCGACGCGGGCGAGCACCCAGTCCGTGGGAATGCCGAACGTGCTGGGGCTGGAGACGCAGCTGCCGCACATGTTCGCGGGGCTGAATCCCGCAAGTGCACTGTACACGACGTCCGCTTCCGGCAACACGGGGACGGCGGAGTTGAAGCGCAGCGAGGGCGTTTCGTTGCAGCTCGCGGGGGTGGTGACGCAGGTGCTGCCGAACGGGAACCTGGTGATCTCCGGCTCGCAGGAGGTGCGCGTGGGCGGCGAGTTGCGGCGGCTCTCCGTTTCCGGCGTGGCGCGGCCGGAGGATATCGACAGCAACAACACGATCTCGCTGGACCGGATGGCTGAGGCCAGGCTCTCCTATGGCGGGCGCGGGCAGCTCACGGATGTGCAGACGCCGCCCTGGGGGCAGCAGATCCTGAACTTCCTGATGCCGTTCTGACGGCTGGTGGGTGGCGCCTCGCCGGGGCGCCGGCGGCGTGCTAGACGGGGCGCGGAATTCCGGAGGAAACGCGATGGCCGACGCCTTCATCTGCGACTTCGTGCGCACGCCGATCGGGCGCTATGCCGGAGCGCTCAGGGATGTGCGCACGGACGACCTCGCGGCGCATCCGTTGCGGCTGCTGCGCGAGAGGAACGCCTCGGTCGACTGGGAAGCGCTCGACGATTGCTACATGGGCTGCGCCAACCAGGCGGGGGAGGACAACCGCAACGTGGCGCGCATGGCGACGCTGCTCGCGGGCTACCCCGTCGATGTACCGGGGGCGACGATCAACCGGCTGTGCGGATCCGGCCTCGACGCGGTGGGCACGGCGGCGCGGGCGATCCGCGTCGGCGAGGCGGAGCTGATGCTGGCGGGGGGTGTCGAGAGCATGACGCGCGCGCCGTTCGTGATGGGCAAGGCGGGCGAGGCGTTCTCGCGCTCGGCGGAGGTCTACGACACCACGATCGGCTGGCGGTTCGTCAACGCGATGATGAAGGTTCAGTACGGGATCGATTCGATGCCCGAGACCGGGGAGAACGTGGCCGAGGCGTTCCAGGTCTCGCGGGCCGACCAGGATGCGTTCGCGTACCGGAGCCAGCAGCGCTGTGCCGCGGCGCAGAAGGCGGGGTTCTTTGCGCGCGAGATTTCACCGGTAACGATCAAGACCCGCAAGGGCGAGGTGGTGGTGGATACCGATGAACACCCGCGTGCCGACACGACGCTGGAGGGGCTGGCAAAACTCAAAACGCCGTTCCGCAATCCGGGGACGGTGACGGCGGGGAATGCCTCGGGCGTGAATGACGGGGCGGCGGCGCTGATCCTTGCCTCCGAGACGGCAGCGAGGAAGCATGGGCTCGTGCCGCGCGGGCGCGTTGTCGGAATGGCGACCGCGGGGGTGGAGCCGCGCATCATGGGCATCGGGCCGGCGCCGGCGGTGCGGAAGCTGCTGGCACGGACCGGGGTTTCGCTGGGCGAGGTGGATGTGATCGAGCTTAACGAGGCGTTCGCGGCGCAGGGGCTGGCGGTGACGCGCCAGCTGGGGCTCGCGGACGACACAGAGCATGTGAACCCGCATGGCGGCGCGATCGCCCTCGGGCATCCGCTCGGGATGAGCGGGGCGCGGCTGGCGCTCACGGCGCTGTCGGCGCTGGAGGCGCGCGGGCAGAAACGTGCGATCGCGACGATGTGCATCGGCGTGGGCCAGGGGATCGCGGCGCTGATCGAGCGGGTTTGATGCGGCGCCGCATGGCGGCGTCGTAATATTATCGACACGCGAAACTCGCTCGGCCGGGGCGCCTGCGTGCTATGGTGCGCGCACGGCGGATCGCGGCGCGCGTGACCGGCCGCGGCGTGTCGCCTCTTGCCCTCGGACTTCGGTCACGTGGGAGGAACGTCATGGCGACGATCAGGAATCCCATCGAGTGGGGCGCCGATCAGTTGCGGCTCGCGGGTGTGGCGGTGGGCACCGCCGGGCGGGCGGTGGCGGAGGCGGAGCGCAGCGATGCGCCGGTCCGCATCGCGAGAATCGGGATCCGGGATATCGGGGCCTCGCTGCAGGCGGGGCTGGACGATTTTCTCGCAGTCCGCAGCGACGTGATTTTCCTCTGCCTGTTCTATCCGGTGGTGGGGCTGGTGCTGGCCTACATCGTGTTCGGGCATGGGCTGCTGCACCTGCTGTTCCCGCTCGCGTCCGGCTTCGCGCTGGTGGGGCCGGTGGCGGGGCTCGGGCTCTATGCGATGAGCCGCAACCGTGAGCGGGGCGGGACGATCGCCACGCGCGACGCGCTCGAGGTGCTGCGCTCGCCGGCCTTCGGCGAGATCCTGGTGCTGGGCCTGGCGATGGTGGCGGAGCTGCTGGTGTGGCTGTGGGCGGCGTTCGCGATCTATGTGCTGACGCTGGGGCCGAAGCCACCGGTCTCGATGAGCCTGTTCGTGCATGACGTGATCGCCACGCCTTCGGGGCATGCGATGGCGGCGATCGGGATCGTGGTGGGGTTCTTCTTCGCGGCGCTGGCCCTGCTGCTGTTCCTTGCGTTCCCGCTCCTGCTCGACCGGGATGTGGGGCTGGCGGTTGCGATCCGCGCCTCGGTGCGCGCGGTGCTGGCGAACAAGGGGACGATGACGGTGTGGGGGCTGGTCGTTGCCGTGGCGCTGGCGGTGGGTTGCGTGCCGGCGTTCCTGGGGCTGGTGGTGGTGGTGCCGGTGCTGGGGCACGCGACCTGGCACCTCTACCGGCGGGTCATGCCGCGATGAGGTGGCGTTGCCAGTCGTGACGGCTGCGCAACGTCATCCCGCGTAGCGTTTCCGGAGCTCGGTCTTGAGGATCTTGCCGGTGGCGCCGTGGGGAAGGCTCTCGGCGACGATGACGCGATCCGGGATCGACCAGGCCGGGACCTTGTCCCTGTAGAAGGCGCGCAGCGCGTCGGGTGTCGGCGCGTGGCCGGGGCGAGGGACGACGATGAGCAGTGGGCGCTCGCCCCATTTCGCATCGGGAACCGCGATGGCGGCGGCCTCCGCCACGTCCGGGTGGGCGATGGCGATGTTCTCGATGGCGATGGAGCTGATCCATTCGCCGCCGGACTTGATGAGGTCCTTGGTGCGGTCGGTGAGGACGACGTAGCCCTCGGGCGAGAAGACACCGACATCGCCGGTGGGGAACCAGCCGTCATCGCCGACCGAGGTTTCCGGCATGCGGTAGTAGGCGCTGGCGACCCAGTGGCCGCGGAAGACGAGGTTGCCCTGGGTCCGCCCGTCCCAGGGCGCTTCGCCCTGCTCGTTCTCGGCGCGGACGTCGATGCCGAACACGACACGGCCTTGCGTGGCCTGTTCGTCGAGGCGCGCCTCGGGGTCGAGCAGGAGAGTGGAGGGTTTTGGGGAGTTCCAGGTGGCGACGGGGGAACTTTCGGTCATGCCCCAGGCGTGGGAGATGGTGACGCCGAGCCTGGCGTATTCCGCCATCAGGGCGCGGGGGAAGGCCGAGCCGCCGGACATCAGGCGCTGGAGGGTGGCGAAGTGCGCGCCCCTCTCCCGCAGCTTCGCGAGCACGCCCAGCCAGACCGTGGGGACGCCGCCGGAGATGGTGACGCGCTCGCCGTCGAGCAGGCCGATGATCGAGTCCGGGTCGAGGTGGCGGCCGGGGAGGATGAGCGCGGCGCCGATCATGGGCGCGGCGAAGGGCAGGCCCCAGGCGTTGACGTGGAACATCGGCACGACGGGCAGCACGCGGTCCGTCGCGCGCAGGCCGGTGACGTCGCCCATCGCCATCGTCATCGCGTGCAGGACGGTGGCGCGGTGGGAGAAGAGGACGCCCTTTGGCCGGCCGGTGGTACCGGAGGTGTAGCAGAGGCCGCACGCGGCGTTTTCGTCGAAGGCGGGCCAAGCATAGTCGTCGTTGTGACCGGCGAGGAGGGTTTCGTAGCAGAGGAGGTTGATGCCGGCGGGGAGTGCGAGGTCCGGCATCTCGGGCTCGGCGCACAGGATGACGACCGTGCGGAGGGTTTTGCCGAGCCTGGGGGCGACGGAGGCGAGGATGGGCGCGAAGCCGGGGTCGATGAACAGAATTCCGTCCTCGGCGTGGTCGGCGATGTAGGCGATGTCGTCGTGGGCGAGGCGCGGGTTGATGGTGTTGCAGACGGCGCCCGTGCCCATGACGGCGTAGTAGAGCTCGAGATGGCGGTCCGAGTTCATCGCCAGCGTGCCAACGCGGTCGGACGGTTTCACGCCGAGTGCCACGAGGGCGTTGGCGAGGCGGCGGGCCCGGCGTTCCAGTGCCGCGTAGGTGGTGCGGGCGAGCGAGGCGTCGTCGCGGCGGGAGACAACCTCGCCCCCGGCATGGTGGCGCGCGGCGTGGCACAACACAGAGGACACCAGCAGGGGCTGGTGCTGCATCAGGCCCATCAGCATGCTTGCCTCCCCCGTTCGTTCCGGGAACGTTAGCCGGGGGAGACGCCGGACATCAACTGATGCGCAGCTTTACGTAGCTGCCAGGGGCGTCCTCAATCGGCTTGAGCTTGCCGGAGCCGGGCTCGCGGGCAGGGACCATGCGCCGGTCGTGGCCGCTGACCCAGTGGTGCCAGTCCGGCCACCAGGAGCCGGCCATTTCGGCCGCGCCGGCGAGCCAGTCCTCCGGTGCTTCGGGCAGGTCCTCGTTGATCCAGTGGTTGTACTTGCTGCCCTCCGGCGGGTTGACGACGCCCGCGATGTGGCCGGAGGCAGCGAGGACGAAGCGGTTCTTGCCGGAGAGCAGGTGCGCACCGCAATAGGTGGCGCGCCAGGGGGCGATGTGGTCCTCGCGGGTGGAAATGAAGTAGGCGGGGATCCTGATGCGGCCGAGGTCGATCGGCGTGCCCTCGAGCACGATGCCGCCGGGCCGGGCGAGGCGGTTTTCCTGGTACATGTTGCGCAGGTAGAACGAGTGCATGCGCGCGGGCATGCGCGTGGAATCCGCGTTCCAGTAGAGGAGGTCGAAGGGGAACGGGTCCTTGCCGAGGAGGTAGTTGTTGACGACGAAGGACCAGATGAGGTCGTTGGCGCGCAGCATGTTGAAGGTGGTGGCCATCTCCGAGCCTTCGAGATAGCCGCGGCGGTTCATCCGCTCCTCCAGCATCTTGAGCTGCTCCTCGTCGATGAAGACGTTGAGCTCGCCGGATTCGCGGAAATCCAGCAGCGAGACGAAGAAGGTGGCGGACTTGATGCGGTCGTCGCTGTGGGCGGCCATCCATGCAAGGGTCGCTCCCAGCAGCGTGCCGCCGAGGCAATACCCGATGGCGTTGATGGCGGACTCGCCGGTGGCCTTCTCGATCGCGTCCAGCGCCTCGAGGATGCCCTCGCGCATGTAGTCCTCGAAATCCTTCTCGGCGAGTTTCGCGTCCGGGTTGACCCAGGAGACCATGAAGACGGTGTGGCCCTGCGAGACCGCCCAGCGCACCAGCGAGTTCTTGGGGCGGAGGTCGAGGATGTAGAATTTGTTGATCCAGGGCGGGATAATGAGCAACGGGCGCTTCAGCACCTTCTCGGTGCTGGGCGCGTACTGGATGAGCTGGATGAGGTCGTTCTGGAACACGACCTTGCCGGGCGAGACCGCGATGTTCTCGCCGATGCGGAAGGCGTCCATGTCCGTCATCTTGATGCGCAGCTTGCCGCGCCCGCTCTCGAGGTCGGCGAGCAGGTTGTTGAGGCCGCGCAACAGGTTCTCCCCGCCGGTCTCCGCGGTGCGGCGGAGCACCTCGGGGTTCGTGAGCAGGAAGTTCGACGGGCTCATCGCGTCGATGAACTGGCGGGCGTAGAAGTCGACCTTCTGCGCGGAGCGGTCGTCGAGCCCGTCCACATGGCTGACCACGTCCTGCACGAAGCGGGCGGAGAGCAGGTAGGACTGCTTGATGAAGTCGAACACCTCGCTCTCGCGCCAGGCGTCGTCCTTGAAGCGGCGGTCGGCGGGGTCGGCCTGGATCACGGGCGCGGTATCCATGCCCATCATGCGCCGCGCGGTGGACTGCCAGACGGACATGTAGTCCTGCCAGAGGCCGAGCTGGGCCTGGACCAGGTGCGCGGGGTTGGCCATCAGCTTCGCGGTCATCGCCATGAAGGCGGCGCCGATGTTGAGCGGGTCCGGCGATTCCGGGCCTTCCTCGGCCTGGCGCTTCAGCCACTCCGAGACGATGCGCTGGGAGCGCTCGGCGACGTCGGCCATGGAACGGCCGATATCGGCGGCGTCGGGGAGGCGGAACCCGGCGGCTGGATCGGGTTTCGGCGTCTCGGGCCCGGGCTTGTCGGCCATATGCTGGGTGTCCTTTTCTTCGCGGACCCGGCGGGGCAGCATGGCGCTGCTACGGGCAGGGGTCGTGGATGCGCAGAATGAGGCGGGGTGTTAGCGAGCGGTCCCGCGACGTTCAAGGTCCGCCGATCGGGGGGCTCGGGAAACTCGGGGCTGGTATGCTCGCGCTCGCGCTGGCGGGGTGCGCGAATGGCGTCGGTTCCTACGACCCGGTGGCGTGGTGGCACCACCTGGAGGGCGGGCAGATCGCGGAAAACCGCCCGCGGCCGCCGGGGATCAACGCCCCATACCCCAACCTGGCCATGATCCCTTCCCGACCCGAGGCGCTGAGCGCCAAGACGCGGGCGGAGGCGGCGAGCCGGCTGCTGCAGGACCAGGAAAACGGCGCCTATGCCCTGGCGCAGCCGGTGCCGGCGCCGCCGCCCGCCCCCACCCCGCCGCCGGCCCCGGCAGCCGGGGCGATGGGGGGACAGATGGCGGCGGTGGGGGAAAGCCAGCCGGCTGCGGCCGCGCCCGCCGTGACGGCCCCTGCCCCGGCTGCCAGCGCGCCGGTTGCCGAGGCGGCGGGCGATGCTGCCCTCTCGATTCCCGCGAGGCCGCCGCCGCCGCCCGATCTGCCGGGCGTGCCGTGGCTGACGCGCCCGGCGCCTTTGCCGCAGGCGCCGCCGATCCCGCCCGCGCCGCCTCTCGGGGGAATCGGCAAGCCGGTCGCGGTGCGGTTCGCGCGCGGCTCCGCGGTGCTGTCGCCGGATGACGAGGCGGCGCTGAAGCGGCTGGCGGCGGCGCGGGCAGCCTCGGTGGTGGCGGTGACGGGGTTCGGCGAGGCGCCGGGGCACGAGCCGGGGATCCAGGTCGCGGCGCTGCGGCTGGCGTGGGCACGGGCGGAGGCGATCGCGGCGGTGTTGCGGCGCGACGGGGTTCCGGACAACGCGATGAGCGTCGCCGCGTATGGGCCAGGCGGCGGGGGGGTGGCGCGGTTGGTGCCGGCCGGTTGACCTCTTTTCCAAGTTGACGGCGGACGTGGTTGAGGGGGGACGTGGTTGACGGGGGACGCGCGAGACGCCACGAGGCGGGCAGCGAACGGGATCTGACGATGGCCGAGGAATTCCACCGTATCCGCCGCCTGCCACCCTATGTCTTCGCCGAGGTGAACGCGGCGAAGGCGGCGGCGCGCGCCGGGGGCGAGGACATCATCGACCTCGGCATGGGCAACCCGGACAGCCCGACGCCCGCCCATATTGTGGCGAAGCTTGTCGAGACGGTGCAGGACCCGCGCAGCCACCGTTATTCCACCTCCAAGGGCATTGCGGGGCTGCGGCGGGCGCTGGCGGGGTATTACGCGCGGCGGTTCGGGGTGGGGCTGGACCCCGAGACGGAGGTGGTGGCGACGCTGGGATCGAAGGAGGGGCTGGCGAATCTTGCCTCCGCGATCACCTCGCCGGGCGACACGATCCTGGTGCCGAACCCTTCCTATCCGGTCCATCAGTTCGGCTTCATCATCGCGGGCGCCTCGGTACGCAGCATTCCGGCGGAGCCAGGGGACGCGATGCTGGCCGCGCTCGACCGGGCGGTGCGGCACTCGGTGCCGAAGCCGACGGCGCTGATCGTGAACTTTCCGTCCAACCCGACGGCGATGCTGGCGGACCTCGATTTCTACCGGGCGATCGTGGGGTTTGCGCGCCGGCACGATATCTGGATCATGTCCGATCTCGCCTATGCGGAGATTTATTTCGGGGACAGGCCGCCACCGTCCGTGTTGCAGGTGGAGGGGGCGAAGGACATCGCCGTGGAGTTCACGTCGCTGTCCAAGACCTATTCGATGCCGGGCTGGCGGATGGGGTTCGCGGCGGGGAACCGGGAACTGATCCGGGCGCTGACGCGGATGAAGTCCTACCTCGACTATGGCGCGTTCACGCCGATCCAGGTGGCGGCGACGGCCGCGCTCAACGGGCCGCAGGATTGCGTGGAGGCGATGCGGCAACTGTACCGGGAGCGGCGCGATGTGCTGATCCCGGGGCTTGCGGCCGCGGGGTGGGAGATGGCGAACCCCGAGGGCTCGATGTTCGCGTGGGCGCCGATACCGCCACGCTATGCGCACCTGGGCAGCGTCGCGTTCAGCAAGCTGCTGCTGGCGCGCGCGAAGGTGGCGGTGGCGCCGGGGATCGGGTTCGGCGAGCATGGCGATGGGCATGTGCGGATCGCGCTGGTGGAGAACACGCAGCGGCTGCGCCAGGCGGTGCGGAATATACGCGGGTTTTTGCAGGGGCGTGAGAATGTGGCGCCGCCAGAGAATGAAACTGTTTTGGTGACGGAATGACTGACGTGTTGCGCGTGGGGCTGGCGGGGCTGGGCACCGTGGGCGGGGGTGTGGTTTCCATGCTCGCGGCCAACGCGGATGTGGTGGCGGCGCGGGCGGGGCGCCGGATCGAGGTGGTGGCCGTGGCGGCGCGGGACCGCGCGCGCGACCGCGGGCTGCCGCTGGGGAATGCCGCGTGGTTTTCCGATGCGGCCGCGATGGCGGCCGATGCCGGCGTGGACGTGGTGGTGGAGGCGATCGGCGGGTCCGACGGGATCGCGCGGCGCGTGGTGGACGCGGCGCTCGCCGCGGGCAAGCCTGTGGTGACGGCGAACAAGGCGCTGCTTGCGGTGCACGGTGCGGAGCTCGCGCGCGACGCGGAGGCACGCGGCGTGCCGCTGGCGTTCGAGGCGGCCGTCGCGGGCGGCATCCCGGTGATCAAGGCGCTGCGCGAGGGGCTGGCGGGGAACCGGATCATCTCCGTCGCCGGGATCCTGAACGGGACGTGCAACCATATCCTGACAACGATGCGTAACGACCGGCGCGACTTCGCGGACGTGCTGGCAGAGGCGCAGGACCTCGGCTACGCGGAGGCGGACCCGTCCTTCGACGTTGACGGGATCGATACGGCGCACAAACTGGCGATCCTGGCGGCGATCGCGTTCGGGCGGAAGGTGGCGTTCGCGGACGTGCACGTGGAGGGAATCCGCGGCATCTCCATGCTCGATATCGGGTTCGCGGAGGAGCTGGGCTACCGGATCAAGCTCCTCGGCATCGCGCGGCGCCCGCAAGGTGTGATGGGGGGGCGCGGGATCTCGACGCGGGTGCATCCGTGCATGGTGCCGGCGACGGCACCGCTCGCGCGCGTCGATGGCGTGTTCAACGCGGTGGTGGCGGTGGGCGACCATGTGGGGCGCGTGATGCTGGAGGGTCGCGGCGCGGGCGCGGGGCCGACGGCCTCCGCCGTGGTGGCCGACCTCATCGACATCGCGCGCGGGCGGGCGGCGCCGGTGTGGGGCGCGGGGTCGGGCGACCTTTCCGACGCGCCAACGGTGCCGATCCGCGAGCATGTGGGGCCGGCCTATCTGCGGCTGCTGGTGGTGGACCAGCCGGGCGTCATTGCGGACGTCGCCGCGATCCTGCGCGACGAGGGGGTTTCACTCGGATCGATGCTGCAGCGCGGGCGCAAGCCCGGCGAGGCGGTGCCGGTGGTGCTGGTGACGCACGACGCGCCGGAAGCGGCGATCGACGCGGCGCTCGGGCGCATCAACGCGCTCGATTCCGTGCTGGAGGAGCCGGTGCGGATACGAATCGAAGAGGGGGAGGCGTGATGGACATCGTGCGGCATACCGACCGCAACCTGGCGCTGGAACTGGTGCGGGTGACCGAGGCGGCGGCGCTGGCGGCGAGCCGGTGGATGGGGCTCGGCAAGAAGAACGAGGCCGATGGCGCCGCGGTGGAGGCGATGCGCAAGGCCTTCGACACGGTGGCGATCGATGGCACCGTGGTGATCGGCGAGGGCGAGATGGACGAGGCACCGATGCTGTTCATCGGCGAGAAGGTGGGTGCGGGCGGACCGGCGATGGACATCGCGGTCGATCCGCTGGAGGGGACGACGCTGACCGCGAAGGGCGGGCCGAACGCGATGGCTGTCGTTGCGCTGGCGGAACACGGGAACTTCCTGCATGCGCCCGACATCTACATGGAGAAGATCGCGGTGGGCGGCGGGCTGCCGGACGGCGTGGTGGGGTTGGAGGAGGCGGTGGGGAAGAACCTGCGCGAGCTGGCGAAGGCCAGGAAATGCGAGGTGCGCGACCTCGTTGCCTGCATCCTCGACCGCGACCGCCATAAGGAGCTCGTCGCCAAGACGCGCGAGGCTGGGGCGCGGATCATGCTGATCTCCGACGGCGACGTGGCGGGCGTGATCGCCACCGCGCAGGCGCAGAGCGGGGTGGATATCTACATGGGATCCGGTGGCGCGCCGGAGGGCGTGCTGGCGGCGGCGGCGCTGCGCTGCATCGGCGGGCAGATGCAGGGGCGGCTGATGTTCGAGGACGAGAAGCAGATCTCGCGCGCGCGCGAGATGGGGGTGATGGACCCGAACCATGTCTACACGGTCAGCGAGATGGCGAGGGGCGACGTGGTGTTCGCGGCGACGGGGGTGACCTCCGGCGCGATGCTGCGGGGCGTGCGGTGGTTCGGCAAGGGAGCGACGACGCATTCGATGGTGATGCGCAGCAAGTCGGGCACCGTGCGCTATGTCGAGGCGCATCATAACTTCGCTACCAAAACATGGGTCCAGGTTTAGCGGGCGCACTGGCGGGGGAGAACGCCGGGCCGGCGCTGGGCGTCGACAGGAGCGTGAGCTCGCGGCGCTGGCGCTGGCGCGGCGGGGACGAGCGCGCGGCGCTGGCGATGGCGCAGCGGCTCGAGTTGCCGGAGATCGTGGGACGCCTGCTGGCGGCGCGCGGGGTGGGGCCGGAGGAGGCCGCCGACTTCCTGGCGCCGACGCTGCGGGCCGCCCTGCCCGACCCTTCCGTCCTGGTGGACATGGACGCAGCGGCGGAGCGGCTCGCGGCCGCGGTGCGCGCGGGCGAGACGGTGGCGATCCTGGGTGATTACGACGTCGATGGCGGCTGCGCGACGGCGCTGCTGGCCTCGCTGCTCGGCGAGCTTGGCTGCCAGGTCGAGACACATATCCCGGACCGGACCTCGGAAGGCTATGGGCCCAATGCGCCGGCGATGCGGGCGTTGTGGGTGCGCGGGGCTTCGCTGATCGTCTGTGTCGATTGCGGAACGGCGGCGGCCGATGTGTTCGCGGTGCACGGCGAGCTGACCGACGTCATCGTGCTCGATCACCACAAGGCGGAAGGGCCGCCGCCGCCGGTGCTGGCGACGGTAAACCCAAACAGGCTCGATGATAGCTCGGGGCTGGGCGGGGTGTGTGCGACGGGGATCGCGTTCCTTGCCGCCGTTGCCTTGCTGCGGGTGTTGCGGCGGGGCGGGTTTTTTGCCGGGCGGAAGGAGCCGGACCTGCTGGCGTCACTCGACCTGGTGGCGCTGGCGACGGTGTGCGACGTGATGCCGCTGGTGGGGCTGAACCGGGCGCTGGTGGCGCAGGGGTTGCGCGTGCTGGGGCAGCGGCGGCGACCGGGGCTTTCGGCACTGATGGCCGTCGCGCGCGTGGCGGGCCCGCCGAATGCGATGACGCTGGGCTGGGCGCTGGGACCACGGATCAATGCGGGCGGGCGGATCGCGGACGCGGCGCTGGGCCTGAAGCTGCTGCTGGCGGCGGATGAAGCGGAGGCGATGCCGATTGCCTCCACGCTCGATGCCGTGAACCAGAAGCGGCAGGATGTGGAGGCCGAGATGCTGGCCTTCGCGATGGAGGAGGCGGCGCGGCAATTCGAGGAGCGGCATGCCTGCGCACTCGTAGCCCGCTCGCAACTGCATCCGGGGGTCGTGGGGATCGTGGCGGGGCGGATCCGCGAGCGGTTCAACCGGCCGGCGGCGGTGGCGGCGCTGGCGGATGGGGTGGCGAAGGGTTCGGCGCGAGGCGTGTTCGGGGTCGATCTCGGGGCGGCAATCATCGCGGCGCGGCAGATGGGGATGCTGATGGCGGGCGGCGGGCACGCGCTGGCGCCGGGGTTCACGCTGCGCGAGGAGGGGCTCGGGGCGCTGCACGCGTTCCTCGACGCGCGGTTCGCGGCGGCGCGGGATCTGCCGGCGGTGGAGGACCTGGTGGTCGAGGGCGCCGCTTCGGTCGCCGGGGCGACGGTGGGGCTTGCGGAGGCCATCGCACGCCTGGCGCCGTTCGGGGCGGGCAACGAGGAGCCGGTGCTGGTGATACCGCGCGCGCGGGTGGTGCGGGCGGACCGGGTTGGCAAGGACGGCACAAGCGTGCGCGCCTTTGTCGAGCCCGAGGCGGGGGGGGCGAGGCTGAAGGCGATGCTGTTCGGCGCCAGGCCGGGACGGGCGCGCGAGGAGGCGATAGGCGCGAGGTTGCTGGCGCGCGACGGGCGGCCGGTGCATCTCGCGGGGCATCTCAGGGTCAACGCGTGGATGGGCGACGCGAGCGCGGATCTCGTGGTGGTTGACCTGGCGGATTGTTGACCCTGCGCCCACGTGAACCGTAGCCTGTCGCGCCCTTTCGTGCAGTTCGGCGGGATGCAAGCGCGACGGAGGATCAGCTCTGGGAGCGATGCCGGACACCCGACGGTCTGGTTACCACGTCGAGCTCATTCGCGACGAGGCGAGGTTTGGTGCGCTCGAGCCGGCGTGGCGGGCGCTGGAGCGGCGTTGCGGGGCCGGGTTTCGGCCTTGCGCTTCGAGGAGACCTGGCGGGCATGGGTGCTGGTGGGCAAACCGCTGCGAGCGAGGCCGATGATCGTCGTCGGGCGCTGCGATGGCGAGGCGGTGCTGATCTGGCCGCTGATGCGGCGCGGCCGCACGCTCGAGTCGCTGTGCGGGACGTTGTCCGGCCCCAATGACGCGCTGGTGGCGCCGGACGCGCGCGCCTCGGCCTGGATGGAGGCAGCCTGGCAGGCGGTGCGCCAGGGAACCGGGGCGAGTTGCCTGCTGCTGCGGTGCGTGCCGGAAGGGGCGGTGCTCAACCGCATAAGCGGCAATGACGGACGGTACCGTAGCAAGCGCCAGACCTGGTTCATCCACCTCGCGGACTGGGGGAGCTGGGAGGCCTACGAGGCGCATCTGCCGCCGCGTGTCGCCGCGGATCAGCGCCGGCAGTGGCGGCGCGTGGCGGAATTGCCGGGCGATGTGCGGTTCCGCCGCGGGCGCACGCGCGACGAGGCGGCGGCGATGCTGGACGCCTATGAGGCGATGAAGCAGCAATGGCTCGACGCCCGCGGCATTGCCACACCGCTGTACACCGCCCTCCCCTATCGGGCGTTCGACCGCGCCAACCTGCTGGCGCTGTTCGATTCCGGGCAGTTGCTGATCGGTCGGCTCGGATCGGAAGAGGCGACGCTCTCGGTGGGGTATGGCGTTGTGCGGGGCGAGCGGTTCGTGTTCGAGGCGTTTGCGTATGACAGGGAGTTTGCCCGGCTGTCGCCCTCGCGCCTGGTGCTGGAACAGCTCATCCGCTGGTGCTTCGAGTGGCGCGTGGCGGTGTTCGATCTCACGCCCGGCGAGGACGCGTACAAGCGGCGATGGGCCGATGCCTGGGCGTACGTGACCGTGGAGGTTGTGCCACTCAACGCGTGGGGCCGGGCGGTGACGACCTGGCACCATCGCGGGCTGCGCCGGCTGGCGCAGGTGGGGTGGCTGCTTGCAGCCTATCGCCGGCTGCCGCGGGGGCTGCGCAGCGTGGGCCACGGGCTGCGGCTGCCCGGCATCGACTACGCCGGCGGAACCACCCTGGCCGCCCGGCTTGACCCGGCGAGGCGGCTCGGCGACAAGGCGCGCGGCCGCGGTCCCGTTCGTCTAGAGGCCCAGGACACCGCCCTTTCACGGCGGCGACACGGGTTCGAATCCCGTACGGGACGCCAAGCGATTTCAGAGGGTTAAGGCGGGTTCGCGACAGGCTCGGCCGGGCCATACGGCACCAGCACGGCATACACGGTGCGGAACAAGGCGGGACGAAGCGGGTCAGAACGCCTTGGGCAAGCCGGCCTGCTTCAGCACTTCGTTCGCCGTGTGGCGGCTCTTGATGCCGGTGGGCACCGGGAAGTGCCGTCCGCTGATTGGGCTGAACC
>DAHUXX010000240.1 GCA_027306955.1 Acetobacteraceae bacterium
GTGACGCATTCGCCGCAGGTCGCGGCGCGCGGCGCGGCGGGAGGCGTTTGCGGCGCTCTCCGCCGCGCGCGCCGAGGCGGCGCGGAAGCTCGACCGTGCGATAGCGCGGCAATTGCCGCCGTTGAAGCTGGATCGCACCCGTTTCGTGACCGACATGGTGCCGCTTTCCGAGGTGTCGTGGAGCGCGGAGGGAGCCGAGTCCGTGCGGTTCCTGGTCGCGACCAATCCCGGGCAGGAGCCGGGGCCGCTGGCGCGCGTGGCCTCGGGCGGCGAACTGTCGCGGCTGATGCTGGCGCTCAAGGTGGTGCTGGCGGGTGCCTCGCCGGCGCCGACACTGATCTTCGACGAGGTGGATTCCGGCATCGGCGGCGCCACGGCGGCGGCGGTGGGCGAGCGGCTGGCCACGATCGCGGACGACGTGCAGGTGCTGCTGGTGACGCATTCGCCGCAGGTCGCGGCGCGCGGCGCGGCGCATCTGCGCGTGGCGAAGGAGACCGGCAGGCGCGCGCGCACCATTGTCGAGCCGCTGGACGGCGAGGCACGGCGCGAAGAGATCGCGCGCATGCTCGCGGGATCGCGCGTCACGCAGGCCGCGCGCGACGCGGCGGACGCGCTGCTCTCCGCATGACCCAGGCCAAGCCCCAACCATCCGGGCAGCTCGACGAGGCGGAGGCCGCGCGGGAACTCGCGTCTCTCGCGGCCGAGATCGCGAAATACGACCGCGCCTATCACGAGCTGGACGCGCCGCTGATCTCGGACGCGGAATACGATGCGTTGCGGCGTCGCAACGATGTCATCGAGAAGCGGTTTCCGCACCTGGTACGCCCGGATTCGCCGTCGCGGCGCGTGGGGATGGCGCCTTCCGCCGGATTTGCCAAGATCGTGCACCGCGTGCCGATGCTCTCGCTCGGCAACGTCTTCGCGCCCGAGGACTTCGCCGATTTCTGCGACCGGGCGAGGCGGTTTCTCGGCCGCGGCGCGCCGTTCGCGATGGTGGGCGAGCCGAAGATCGACGGGCTTTCCCTCTCGCTCACCTACGAGGACGGGGCGCTCTCGCGCGCGGGGACGCGTGGCGACGGCACCGAGGGCGAGGATGTGACGGCCAATGTCCGCACCATCGCCGCCATCCCGACGAAGCTGAAGGGAAAAGCTCCGGCGCTGATCGAGATCCGCGGCGAGGTGTTCATGACCAAGGCGGATTTCCTGGCGCTCAACGCGACACAGGAGAAGGCGAGCGGCAAGGTGTTCGCCAATCCGCGCAACGCCGCTGCCGGTTCGCTGCGCCAGCTTGACCCCGCGATCACGGCCTCGCGCCCCCTCTCCTTCTTCGCCTACGCGATGGGTGAGGCCAGCGAGGCGGTGGCGGCGACGCACTGGGAGTATCTGCAGCGGCTGCGGCACTGGGGATTCGTGGTGAACCCGCTGTCGCGCCATCTCGGGGCCGAAACGGATGCGCCCGGCTTCCAGGACGAGATGGCGATGCGGCGTGCTGATCTCGCCTATGACATCGATGGCGTTGTCTACAAGATCGACGATCTCGCGTTGCAGACGCGACTCGGCTTCGTCGGGCGCGAGCCGCGCTGGGCCATCGCGTGGAAATTCCCGGCCGAGCAGGCGACGACAAAGCTGCTCGACATCCAGATCCAGGTGGGGCGTACCGGAGCGCTGACGCCGGTCGCGGTGCTGGAGTCGGTGAACGTCGGCGGCGTGCTGGTCTCGCGCGCGACGCTGCACAACGAGGATGAGATCAAGCGGCTCGACGTGCGCGTGGGCGACACGGTGCGCATTCAGCGGGCGGGCGACGTGATCCCGCAGGTGCTCGGCATCGTGGCGGAGGCGCGGCCGGCGGGAGCGCATCCGTTCCGCTTCCCGCGGCACTGCCCGGTCTGCGGCAGCCATGCGGTGCGCGCGGAGGGCGAGGTGGTGTGGCGCTGCTCCGGCGGGCTCACCTGCCCCGCGCAGGTGGAGGAGCGGCTCATCCACTTTGCCTCTCGCGGGGCGTTCGACATCGAGGGGATGGGCGAGAAATCCGTGCATGAATTCCATGCGCTGGGCTGGATCCGCTCGCCTGCGGATATTTTCAGACTCCCTGCGCGCGAGGACGAGATCGCGCAGCTCGAAGGCTGGGGCGAGCAGTCGGCGGCGAACCTGGTGCGCGCGATCAATGAGCGGCGACGGATCGGGCTCGCACGCTTCATCTACGCGCTCGGGATACGGCGCATCGGAGCAGCGAACGCGCGGTTGCTGGCGCGCCATTATGGCGATATCGACACATTTCTCGCAGCCATGCAGCAGGCGGTCGCGCCTGAATCCGAGGCGCGCGTGGCGGTGACGAGCATCATCGGCATCGGGCCCGCCATCGCCGAGGAGCTGGCGGAGTTCTTCGGCGAGGAACGCAACGTCCGGGCGGTGCGGGCGCTCGCCGCGGAGCTCGCCGTCGAGCCCGAGGAGGTTTCGGGCGGCGGCGTGCTCGCGGGCAAGACGGTGGTCTTCACCGGCACGCTGCCAACGCTGTCGCGGCCGGAGGCGAAGGCGATGGCGGAGCGTCACGGCGCGAAGGTCACCGACAGCGTTTCCAAGCGCACCGACTATGTCGTGATCGGCGCCGATGCCGGCAGCAAGGCGCGCAAAGCGGCGGAGCTCGGCGTCACGGTGCTGGACGAGGAGGGTTTCCGCGCCCTGCTCCGCGATACGGCGTAACACCCTGCGAAACCAAGACCTCCCGGCGAAATTGCAGCTGACGCATCGCTCTGATAACAGCCGCGCGCGCATGGGGAGGAGGGGAGAGTGACCGGAGCCACGGGCGAGACGATGATGCTGTCGGTGCTGCTGCGCCACGACCAGTCGATGCCGCTCGCCGAGCAACAGCAGCGGCTTGCGGCCAACGGGCATTTCGAGAAATTCCCGCCGCCGGGTGTGGAGGTGGTGAGCTGGTACGTCATGATGGGGCTCGGCCAGGTGGTGACGCTGCGCTTCCCCACCGCGCGCCTGCGCGAGGTCAACCGTGCCATCGAAACGACCGCCTGGGGCACGTTCCGCACCGAGATCTACGTCACCTACGATTTCGTGCCAATCGCCGCGGAGCAGCGCGGCGGCAAGCTCACCCGCGCCACGGGAGCGAGTGCATGACCATCCGCGCCTTCGTCATCGGCCACCCGATCGCCCATTCCCGCTCGCCGATGCTGCACGGCTACTGGCTGAACCGCTACGGGATCGACGGCAGCTACGAGCGGCTGGATATTCCACCTGCGGAACTTGACCGGTTCTTCGCCGGATTCCGTGCGGCTGGCTGGGCCGGCGGCAACGTGACCGTGCCGCACAAGACCGCGGTGATCACGCATGTCGGGCGGCTCGATGCCGCGGCGGAGGCGATGGGGGCAGTCAACACGCTCTGGTACGAAGGCCAGACGCTGGTCGGCGGCAACACCGATGCGATCGGCTTCATCGGCAATCTCGACGAGCGCGCGCCAGGCTGGGATGCGCGAGGGGGCCGCGCGGCGCTGCTCGGGGCCGGCGGGGCGGCCCGGGCAGCGATCCACGGGCTGCGCCAGCGCGGCTTCACCGTGAGGGTGTTCAACCGCACGCTGGCCAAGGCCGAGGCGCTGGCAACGCGCTTCGGGCCTGGCGTCACCGCGCATGCAATCGGCGAGCTGCCGTCCGCCCTGGCGGCGACGGACCTGCTGGTGAACGCCACCAGCCTCGGCATGACCGGCCAGCCGGCGAACGAGCTCGATCTCGCGGCGCTGCCGGCGCACGCGATCGTCTACGACGTGGTCTACGTGCCGCTCGAGACCGGGCTGCTGCGCGCGGCGGCGGCACGGGGGCTGCGCACGGTGGACGGGCTCGGCATGCTGCTGCACCAGGCGGTGGCGGGGTTCGCCCACTGGTTCGGCACCGTGCCGGAGGTGACGGGGGAGCTGCGCGCGCTCCTGGCGGCCGATATCCGGGCGAAGACACCGGGCAGTTGAACCGTCGTTACGCGGAGCGACACGCGGTCCGCCGATTTTCGTTTTGCGCTGCCCCGGAGCCGCGATATACGCAGCCGACGAAACGATCCAGTTAAGAACGGCCAGTTAAGAACGGCCAGTTAAGAACGGATCGCGTGAATCAGGGAGGAACACGGATGAGAGGTTTCATGCCTATGCGCCGCGCCGCGGTCGTGGCCATCGCCGGCGCCCTCGTCGCCTGGCATGCACCGGCCCAGGCGCAGAACAACAAGACGGTCCTTATCCCGTGCGTCTGCGAGCTTTCGGGCGCGGGCGCGGTCTCCGGCACCAATTACCGGGACGGGGCGCATATCGCCGTCAACGAGATCAATGCCGCGGGCGGCATCCTCGGCCACAAAATCGTGATGCACGACTACGACACACAGACCAACCCCATGGTCTCGCGCGCGCTGGTGCAGAAGGTGGTCGACGCGGGCGCCTATGTCGTCATGGGGACGGTTTATTCCGGTTCCACTGACGTCAACATGCTGGTCACCGAGCACGCCGGCGTGCCGCAGATCACGGGTTCCGAGGCGCCGGACATCACGCAGAAGGGCGACCCGTACATCTTCCGCACCTCCTCTGGCTCGGAGAAGGACATTCCGGCACTGGTCGACTATTTCACGCAGACGCTGAAGGTGAAGAAGGTCGCGGTGGAGTGGGTGCAGAACGATTTCGGCAAGGGCGGGCATGACCTGTTCGTCCAGGCGATCAGGAAGGCGGGCGTCCAGGTCGTGGCGGACGTGCCGAGCGAGCAGGGCCAGGTGGATTTCTCGCCCGACGTCGCCAAGATCAAGCAGTCCGGCGCGCAGGCGGTGTTCGTCTACGTCAACGAGGAAGAGGCGGCGCGCTTCCTCAAGGAGGCCAAGAAGCAGGCGCTGACGGTGCCGCTGGTGGGCGACGTGACGCTGACCGACCAGAAGGTGATCGAGCTCGCCGGCCCGGCCGCGGAGGGTGCCATCGCCCATGTCGGCCTGACCGTCTCGGCGCCGGTTCCCTCGATCCAGGAATTCGTCGCCAAGTTCCGCAAGATCTACCACCACAACACCGACCATAACGGCATCAAGGGCTATATCGGCGTCTACGCGATCAAGTACGTGACGGAAATGATCGGCACGTTCGACCGCAAGGCGTTCGCGGCGAAGATGCACGGTCTGACGCTGGATGCGAAGAAATACCCGGGCATGCTGCTGACCACGTCCTGGGACAAGACCGGCGAGCTGAGCCGCGAGAGCTTCATGACCCAGGTCAAGGGCGGCAAGGCGGTCGTCATCGCCACGATCCCGGCGAACTGAGCGCACGGCGCGCCGCATCCCAGGGTGCGGCGCGCCACCGATACCACATGGCGCAATTCCTTCAGGTCCTGCTTTCCGGGCTTGCCACCGGCTCGATCTACGCGCTGGCGGCGGTCGGCTTCTCGCTGGTCTGGCAGGCGGCGCAGGCGGTGAATTTCGCCCAGGGCGAGTTTGTCATGCTGCCCGCCTTCCTGGTGCTGATCGGCGAGCACTGGCTGCACTGGCCGCTCTGGGCGGCGCTGCTGTTCGGCTTCGCGCTCTCGATCCTGCTGCTCGGCCTCGCCTTCAAGCGGCTGATCGTCCAGCCATTCGGGCCGGATGGCGGGCTGCCGCTGGTGATCGCCACCATGGCGCTCAGCATCCTGCTCAAGGAGGCGGTCAAGACGTTCTACGGCGCCGAGGCGGAGCCGTTCCCGAGCCTGTTGCCCAACGGCACTTTCCATGTCGGCGGCGCCGTGGTCTCGGTGCGCGACGTGCTGAACCTGCTGGCGGCGCTGGCCGTGGTGCTGCTGCTGACGCTGTTCCTCGACCGCACGAAGACCGGGCGGCAGATGCAGGCGGCGGCGCAGAACCCTGGGGTGGCGGAGATCCTGGGCGTCGATGTCGCGCGCATGACGCTCTACGCCTTCCTGCTCAACGCGGCCCTGGCGGCGGTCGCTTCCTTCCTCATCACGCCGGTCTATCTCGCCAAATTCTCCAACGGCGAGTCGCTCGGCATCGTTGCCTTCATCGCCGCCATCATCGGCGGCTTCAACCGCATCCGCGGCGCGCTGGTGGGCGGACTCCTGATCGGCGTGCTCGACAACCTCACCGCGACCTACGTGACGCTGAGCTACCGCGCGGCGCTGCCGCTGGTGCTGTTGATCGCCGTTATCCTGTGGCGGCCTCAGGGGCTGCTCGGCGACGAGGAGGCGCGGATCGTCTGATGCGCGGGCATCGCGAGGCGATCGGCGTAGCCGTGGTGGTCGCGGCGCTCATCGTGGCACCGCTCGGGCAGGGTAATTACATCGCTTATCTGCTGTGTTCCTGGCTGATGCTCGCGATCGCGGCGATGGGGCTCAACCTCACGCTCGGCTATGCCGGGCGCATCTCGCTGGCGCAGGCCTCGTTCATCGGCATTGGCGCCTATGCCACCAGCATCGTGACGCTGGCGCACTATCCCTGGGTGCTGGGCATGGCCGTGGGCGTGGTGCTGTGCTTCGTGGTCGGCCTGCTGCTCGGGTTTCCGGCACTGCGCGTGCGCGGGCACTACCTCGCCTTCGTGACGCTGGCGTTCAACTCGCTGTTCTTCCTGGTGGCGCGCAACGAGGACTGGCTCACCGGCGGCACCTACGGGCTGTCCGGCATGCCGCGGCCGCGGATCGGACCGGTTTCGACCAGCGGGCAGCTTGCGTTCTACTATTTCACGCTCGCCGTGGCCCTGCTCGCGGCGGTGGTGCTGCGGCTGATCGTGCGCTCGCCGTGGGGTCGGGCGTTCAAGGCGCTGCGCGAGAACGAGGTGCGCGCCGAGAGCCTGGGGCTCGACGTGCGGCGGCTGACGCTGCTCGCGTTCGCGATCGGCTCCGCCTATGGCGGGCTTGCGGGGGCGATCGAGGCGCCGCTGGTGCAGTACATCGACCCGGGTTCGTTCGACGTGGTGCAGTCGCTGAGCCTGCTGCTGATGGTGGTGGTGGGCGGGCTCGGCGAGTTCTGGGGGCCGGTGCTCGGCTCCGCGGTCGCGGTGCTGCTGCCGGAGGCGCTGCGCGTCACCGCGGCCTACTACCTCATGCTCTACGCGATCGCGGTGATCCTGCTGATGACGCGCTGCCCGGGCGGGTTGATCGGGCTGGCGCGGCGCATCGCTGCTCGCCCGGCCCGCCGGCGCGGGGCGGCGGTATCGTGACCAGCCCGCATCTTTCCGTGCGCGGTGTGTTCAAGCGCTTCGGCCCGGTCGTCGCCGTGAACGATGTCAGCTTCGATGTGGCACATGGCGAGATCCTGGGGCTGATCGGGCCCAACGGTTCCGGCAAGTCGACGCTGTTCAACTGCATCCTCGGCCAGACCGCGCCGGATGCCGGTAGCGTGGAGGTGGACGGCAGGCGGGTGACCGGCAGCCGTGCCTGCGACCTCAGCCTGCTCGGCGTCGGGCGGACCTTCCAGCAGCTCGCGGTGTTTCCGGGGCTTTCGGTGCTCGACAACATCATCTTCGCGGCACAGGAGCATCGCGGTGGCATGCTCGGCCGCCTGTTCATGCGGCCGGATGCCGGGCTCACCGAGGAGGCGGACCGGATGATCGAGTTCTTCCGCCTCGGCGCGGTGCGGAACAAGCTGGCGGGCGACATCTCCTACGGGCAGCGCAAGCTGGTGGACGCGGCGATGGCGTTCATGGCGGGGCCGAGGCTGGTGCTGCTCGACGAGCCGGCGGGGGGCGTGAACCCGACGATGCTGGCGGAGCTGCGCGAGCGGCTGCTGACCTACAACCGCGAGCACGGCACCACCTTCGTGGTGATCGAGCACAACATGGATTTCGTCATGTCGCTTTGCGGGCGGATCATGGCGCTGGCCGAGGGCCGGATCATCGCCGACGGCACGCCCGAGGAGGTGCGCGCGGAGCAGACCGTGATCGATTCCTATCTCGGCGGCTAGATGCTGGAGCTTTCGGACATCCGCGCGGGCTATGCCGACGTGCAGATCCTGAACGGGGTGGACCTGGCGCTGCGGCCGGCGACGATCACCACGGTGATCGGCCCCAACGGCGCGGGGAAGTCCACGCTGTTCAGGGCGATCTTCGGGCTGATCCGGGTGCGGTCCGGGAGCATCCGGTTCGGCGCCGAGGAGATCACCAACGAGAAGCCGGCGCGGCTCTTGGCGCGCGGCATCGCCTATGTGCCCCAGGGGCGCAACGTCGTGGCGAGGCTTTCGGTGCGCCACAACCTGGAACTCGGCGCGGTGACGCTGGCGGACCAGTCGCTGGTGGCGCCGCGGATAGAGGCGGTGATGGACCGGTTCCCGGCGTTGCGTCAGCACCAGGCGCGCAAGGCCGGCGACCTCTCGGGTGGGCAGCAGAAGCTGCTGGAGATCGCGCGGGCGCTGCTGCTGGACCCGAAGCTGCTGCTGATCGACGAGCCCTCGATCGGGTTGTCGCCCAACCTGGTGCGCGATGTGTTCAAGGTGCTGCAGGGGTTGCGCGACGCCGGCGTGACGGTGCTGATGGTGGAGCAGAACACCAAGGCGGCGCTCGCCATATCCGACGACGGGCTGGTGCTGGAGCTTGGCCGCGCGCGAATGCACGCCCCGGCGGCGCAGCTGCTGGCCGATCCGGCGGTGGGCCGGCTGTTCCTCGGAGCCGCGATCGAAGGCTGAAGATTTGGTCATCGCGTCGAAGCGTGACAAAACTTCACAAAAGCGGCACTCTTTTCCGCGAACCGGCGCGAGTCGCGCCAGTTAGGACAGGGCCAGGCCAGCCGGGAGGCCCAGAAGGAAAGGACGGGCGAGCGTGTCGGAAACCAAGGAGAACGTGGTCCGCCCCGTGGCGAGCGGGATCCGCGTCCTGATGATCGAGGATCAGCCCACCTTCGCGGAGACGGTCCGCGCCTATCTGCTGCAGGCGGGGATGGACGTGGAGTGGGCCGCCAACGGCGCCGAGGCGCATGCCAAGCGCGCCGCGTTCAAGCCCGAGATCATGCTGGTCGATCTCGAACTGCCGGATGTCAGCGGGTTCGACCTGGTCAGCGCCTATGCCGGGCGCTCGGATTGCGGGATCATCGTGGTCACCGCCAACGGCGAGGAAGCGGCGCGCATCGCCGGGCTCGATTCCGGGGCCGACGATTATTTCGTGAAATCCGGACCGACGCGGGAACTCGCGGCGCGCATCCACGCGCTGCACCGGCGGCTCAGCAAGCCGCCCGGCGAGCGGGCGGGGCGCGTCTTCGTCGACGTGCCCGGGCGGGTGGTGACCGGCGAGGCCGGCAAGCAGGAGCGGCTGACCGAGGCCGAGATTGTGGCGCTCGAGACGATGCTCGATGCCGCCGGGGCGGCGGTGTCGCGCGACTGGCTCTCCAAGGTGGCGCTGCGGCGGCCCATGCATATGGACGACCGCGCGGTCGATCAGCTCGTGCTGAAGCTGCGGCGCAAGCTCTCGGCGGTCGGGGCGCCGGACCGGCTGATCATGTCCTCGCGCAACCAGGG
>DAHUXX010000187.1 GCA_027306955.1 Acetobacteraceae bacterium
CTCTCGATCGGGCGCACGCCGGCCTCGCGCGC
Organism: Acetobacteraceae bacterium; assembly: GCA_027306955.1. Lineage (GTDB taxonomy): Bacteria > Pseudomonadota > Alphaproteobacteria > Acetobacterales > Acetobacteraceae > JAJXXT01. The sequence continues at coordinate 33 of DAHUXX010000187.1, forward strand.
GAAGGCCTCGGCGCGGGCCAGCGCGATGTCCGCGCTCGCCGGGCGACCCGGGGCATAGGTAGCGGTCTCCCCGCGCGCCGGCACGAGGCCCGCCAGTTCCCAGCCCATGGTGCCGTTGCGCAGCGCCACCACCTTGTTGGGGATGCGGGCGCGGCGCAGGCTTTCGGCACCGAGGATGGAGCGCGTGCGCCCGGCGCAGTTCACCACCACCAGCGTGTCCGGGTCCGGCGCGATGTCGCCGATGCGGTAGACCAGCTCGCCCCCCGGCACGTCGATGCCGGTGGGGATCGACATCACGCGGAACTCCTCCATCGGGCGGGAATCCAGCACCACCATCCGGCGGCCGGAGCGGATCCAGGCATCCAGCTCCGGTGCGTCGACGCTTTCGGTACCGTAATGGTGCTCGACCCACTCGCCGAACGCCTTGGAGGGGACGTTGACGCCGGAGAACAGGACGTGGCCGGCTTCCGCCCACGCCTTCGTTCCGCCCTCCAGCACCGAGACGTCGGTGCCGCCCATCTTCTCGACCAGGCTCGCGAGGCGCTTGGCGAGCCCGGTGCCGGCGTCGACGCAGACGATCCTGGTACGCGGGTTGGGCAGCAGGCCGGGCAGCAGCAGCTCCGCGCGCGACAGCGGAACGTTGACGGCCCAGAACAGGTGGGAGGCGCCGAACTCCCCCTCCTCGCGCGCGTCGAGGATGGCGAGCTCGTGGCGATCGAGGATCCAGCCGCGCAGCGCGTCGGCGGAGACCTGCTTCATCGCCGGCCGCCCGCCGCGCTCATCCGCGCGGCGCCGAGGTCGGCTTCATGAAGTTGCGGTTGTAGGGGATCGCCTCGCCCTTCTCGTCGTAGGCCATGCGGTTGTCGAGCTTCTCGAGCGCCAGGCCGTAGCAGTGCAGGTGGCGCGTCGGCACGGCCCCGGTGGTGTGGATGGAGTGGATGTCGTCCGGCATCAGCGCGATGCCGCGCCCGGGCTCGACCATGATCTCCCGGTCGACCGAAAGCCGGCCGGGCTCGCGGCGATAGACCTTGTTCAGCTCCTGCCCCTCGACGGCGACGACGACGGCCCAGGTGGTGTGGTCGTGCGGCTTCGTCTCGTTGCCGGGGTTGAGCGCGTTGAGGTAGAGCGCGAAGCGGCCGTCCGGCTGCTCGTCCAGCAGGTAGCGGTTGGAGCCTTTCTTGCCGGGCTCGGGCGGCGGGAACTCGCCGCCGGGGAAGAGGTGCTCCTGCCGCGCCAGCGCCTGCAGCTCGGCCTCGATCTTCGCGAGCGCGGCGCGGTTGACGCCCTCCCCGGCCTCGATCGCGCGGATGCGGCCCATCGTGGCCTGGACGGCGGCGGCGCGGGCGGCGCGGATGTCGGTCGCGTTCATGGCAGATCCTCCCCATCCCCAGGATGCGTCGCAGGGATGGGGACGAGGATAGGCCGCGGGCCCGGTTGCCGTCCATCGCGGGTTGGGGCACGGACGCGGGATGCAGATCGTCTTCGACCGCGCCGCCGTGCGCCGCCACCGCGAGCGCGCGGCGACCACCGTGGACCGCGTGGCGCCGGTGCTGGCGGACGCCGCGGAGCGGCTGCTGGAGCGGCTGGACGACACCACGCGCCACTTCGCAACGGCGCTGGATATTGGCGGGCGCGGCGTGGTGGCGCCGTTGCTGAGGGCACGCGGCATCGCGACGGTGAGCTGCGACCTCTCGCCGCGCATGGCGGCGCTGAACCCGGACGGGGTGGCGGCGGACGAAGAGTGCCTGCCCTTCGCCGATGCGTCCTTCGACCTGGTGGTGGCGTCGCTGGCGCTGCACTGGGTGAACGACCTGCCCGGCGCGCTGCTGCTGATCCGCCGGGCGCTCAGGCCGGGCGGGCTGTTCCTCGGCTCCATCCCGCTGCTCGGCACGCTCGCGGAGCTGCGCGCGGCGCTGGGCGAAGCGGAGGCGGCGCTGCGCGGCGGCATGTCGCCCCGCGTGTCGCCGTTTCCGGCGCTGGGCGACTGCGCCGGGCTGCTGCTGCGCGCGGGGTTCTCGCTGCCGGTCGCGGACGCGGAGGAGATCCGCCTGCTCTACGCCGAACCGCTGATGCTGCTGCGCGAACTTCGTTGGGCGGGCGAGACGAACGCGATCGCCGAGCGCGAGAAACGCACGCCGCCACGCGCGCTGTTCGCCGCGGCGCTGGCTGCGTTGCCGGAGCAGGACGGGCGCGCCGTGGCCACGCTGCGCCTGGGCATGCTGACCGGGTGGAAGGAGGTCGCGTCGCCCCCCGTTCCTACGTGACCTTGGTGATAGCCCAGCGCACCTGCTGGGGCCCATCCGCGTAACCGGTGAGCACCACCTGCTCCGAGCGGCGTGGCTCCGTGGCCCCGAGATAGACGCTGGGCTCCAGCGACATCCGCGCGCCGTCCGCGCGCAGGCGCCAGCCGCTGCCGGAGGGCAGGCGCAGCAGCACCGCCTCGCCATCCTGCTGCAGGCTCGCGTCCACGCTCGGGTGGAGGTGGAAGCGGATGACGAAGGGCTGCGGCGAATCCGCCTCCACCGTGTCCTCGCCGCGCAGGTCCTCGCCGCTTTCCGCGAGGTAGAGGCGGCGGACATGCACGGCGCCGAAGACGCGCTTCCAGCCGTCGTGGGAGAGATGGAGCCAGTGCGCGCCCATGGATTCCTCGTGGCGCGCGTCCACGTGCTGCGGCCGGCGGCCGAGTCCCTCCTCGCGGATCTCGGAGGAGGATGTGTCGGCGATGACCAGCGTCGAGTGGGCCGCGGTGTAGCGCAGGCCCTCGCGCCATTCGTGGGTGGCCGCCAGCGCTGTGCCGCAGTTCACCACCATGCGCTCGCGCCCGACCGAGAACTCGAAGGACAGCGTGCCGGCATGGGCCATCCGGTCGAGCCGGGGCGGCGGCGGCGCGCCGCCATCGACGATGGCGAGGCTGCGCCCGGCGGCGAGGCGGTAGAAGCCGCCGTCCGGCAGCGACATCGCGGGGCGGGTGGCGCGGCCGGCCTGGGCGAGCACCAGTTCGACCGGGCGGCGCCCGTCCTCGCGCGAGGCGTTGAAGATCGCCATGCCGCCGTCGCCGTGGCGCAGCACGCGCAGGGCGGCGGCGAGCCGGTCGATGGCGCTGCCGAGGATGGGCGGCGGCTCGACGCGGGCGGCCGCCAGGTGAAGGCGGATCTCCACCAGGTCCGCCAGCACCGCGAGCATGCACGCGGGGCTGCGCTCGGCGTGGCTGCCGTCGGGCAGGATCTGCCGCTCCAGTTCCTGGCCCAGCACCCTCAGCGCGCGGGAGAGCAGCGAAAGGTGATCCGGCAGCGCGGCGCCGGCAGCGACGACGCCCTTCACGGCGGCGATGGCGCGGGCGTCCATCTCCTCCGTCGGCAGAGCGGCGGCGAGGGCGCGGGCGTCGGCGACGAGGCGCGCCATGAGGCGTTGGCGAAAGGCGTCGTCGGCGGTGGCGGCGAAGAAGTCGTAGTGGGAGAGCCAGGCGGAAAGCCGGCTGCCGGTGACCTCGGCGAGCGAAACCTGGCCGTCCGGCGGGGCATCGAGCCAGGCGTCCACCAGGTCGCGGGCGCGCACGCGCGCGGCATCGGTGCCCAGCGCCCTCAGGTCGCGCAGCCAGCCGAAGCCGTGAGCGGCGGCGCGCAGCAGAGGCAGGCCGCGGCCGGGCGAGCTGGCGGGCGCCAGGAACCCCTCGGGCCACATGCCGATCTTGCCGCCGGCGATTTCCAGCGAGCCGCGCAGGATGCTGGCGCCGCGGTCGGCGTCGCCCGGCCAGGGATCGCGCAGGGGCAGGGAGGGCGCGTCCGGCACGCGGGCCATGGAGAGCGGCACGCGCGCGAGTTGCTGGCGTCCGTGGCGCCACCAGCGGTTGATGGTTCCGCTCACGCGCGGCTCATCCGCTGGCGCGCAATGCCGCGATGGCGGCGGCGTAGTCCGGCGCGCCGAACACGGCGGTACCGGCGACCAGCACGTCCGCGCCGGCGGCGATCGCCTTGGGCGCGGTCTGCGCGGTGATGCCGCCATCCACCTGCAGCGCGATGGCGCGGCCCGAGGCATCGATGGCGCGACGCAGCGCGGCGAGCTTTGGCATCTGCGAGGGCAGGAAGGCCTGGCCGCCGAAGCCGGGGTTCACCGTCATCACGCAGATGAGGTCGACAATGTCGAGCACGGTGAGGACGGATTCGATCGGGGTCGCGGGGTTGAGCACCACGCCGGCCTTGCAGCCCAGCGCCGCGATGGTCTGCAGCGAGCGGTGCAGGTGCGGCCCGGCCTCTGGATGGAGCGCGATGTGGTTGGCGCCGGCGGCGGCGAAGGCCTCGAGGTAGGGGGCCACCGGCGCGATCATGAGGTGGACGTCGAACGGGATCGGCGTCGCCGGGCGCAGCGCCCTGATGATGGCGGGGCCGAAGCTGATGTTGGGGACGAAATGGCCGTCCATGATGTCGAGATGCAGCCAGTCGGCGCCGGCGGCGGCGGCGGCGCGGACCTCGTCACCGAGGCGGGTGAAATCCGCGGCGAGGAGGGAGGGGGCGATACGGACGGCCATCCGCTGCTTCTAGAGGCGGGGCCGAAACCGGCACAAGTTTTCGCGGCCGGCCGCGGCGCTCCCGCGCCGCCGACTTGATCTGGGTCACGGCGGGGGGAGCGGGATTGTTCCAGATAGAAACAAACGTCGGAAGGTGGCGAGCGTGCTCTCGACGTTGCGACGGGGTTTCATCGCTTCCTCGGGCGCCGCCCTCGCGCTCACCATTTCCTCGTGTGCGGCGCCACCTACGGCGGGTGTGCAGAATGGGGAAGCACGGTCCCCGGACCATCTGCACGATCTCTATTTGGCGGCATCTCCCGTCGTGCTGGGATCGGACTACATGAGGCTCGACTACCTGCTCCAGTACGTGTTGCCCCGGGTTCGCGCGCGTGCCGATGTCACCGTGGACACGAGCCTTTTCGGGCCTGGGGTCACGATCAACAGATCCAACGTCGACAGGTACGAAAGGTTGGCCAAGGAATGGCGGGCCGCGTGTTCGTCCGTGATCGAGAAGCGCGGCTATGAATCCTTCACCGGCACCTACGCCGCGCACGCGAACCAAGCTTGTACCGACGCCGTCCTGTCAGCCTACCTCACCAACATCAATCAGCTCGACCCAACGGCCAGCACCGCGCAGATGATCAGGCAGGACGGTTTCCGCGTGACGATGGTACCCGAGGCACGCGTCAAAGAACTCCTTCCGCAATTCTGGATGCACGGCGTGGCGATCGAACGAACGCTCATGGTCGACGAAGTGTACTCGCCAATCCTCTACGTCGGCACGCGATCCGGCCGTGATATACGGTTTCGGCCGTGGACCAGGGGGTTCGCGAAATACTACGAAGCCCATGAGGGGAGCATTCCCAGCCCGCGCTGGACGGCGCTGGGGAACTGCGTGATCACCTTCTTGCCTGCGGCGCCGTAGGGCAGCGCCTGGCTGTCCCGGTGCCTGGGGAGCGGGACAGCGAGACACAGCCCGGATGCTCAGAGGCGGATCATGCGCGCCGCGAAGAAACCGTCCATGCCGCCGCGCCCGGGCCACAGCGCGGGGGTGGTGCGCAGGTACCCCTCCGGCGTGCGGGCCTCGGGCAGCGCCGCCATCTCCTCCGCCGTGAACGGGTCGAGGCGCAGCGGCAGGCGCGCCAGCGCCGCCGCGATGCGCCCGGCACCCTCCTCCGGCTGCAGCGAGCACACGGCATAGACCTGCCGCCCGCCGGAGCGCAGCGCGCGGCAAGCGGCGTCCAGCAGCGCGTCCTGGGTGGCGGCGAGTGCCGCGATATCACGCGGGCGGCGCAGGTGGGGAATGTCCGGGTGGCGGCGGATGGTGCCGGTGGCGCTGCACGGCGCGTCCAGCAGCACGGCGTCCAGCGGCGCCCCGGGCGACCACGCGCGGGCGTCGGCGGCGACGAGCGTTGCGCGCAGCCTGGTGCGGGCGAGGTTCTCCGCGACACGGCCGAGGCGGGTCTCGTCGCGGTCGATCGCGATCACCTCCGCCCCCGCCGCCGCGAGCTGGAGGGTCTTGCCGCCAGGCGCGGCGCAGAGGTCGGCGATGCACTCGCCCGGCCTGGGGGCGAGCAGGCGCGCCGGCAGCGCGGCGGCGGCGTCCTGCACCCAGAAATCGCCGGCATCATAGCCGGGGAGCGAGGCGACGGCGGTGCCGGCGGGCAGGCGCAGGCTGCCAGTGGGCAGACACTCTGCGCCGGGGATCGGCGCGGCGCCGGGCTTCAGCGTGAGGTCGAGCGGCGCCTCCCTCGCGTGCGCCTTGGCGATGGCGCGTGCCTCGGCACCCCAGCTCGCCCAGAGCCAGGCCGGCGTGTCCAGCCGCGGGCCGTCGAAGCCGCCGAGCGCGTCCGGCTCCGCCGCCACGCGGCGCAGCACGGCGTTGACCAGGCCGGCGAAGGGCGCGAAGCCCTGCGTGCGCGCCAGCGCCACGGCGGTGGAAACGGCGGCGTGCGGCGGGTCGCGCAGCACCAGCAGCGACGCGGTGCCGAGGCGCAGGATGTGGCGCACGGCCTCTGGCGGCGCGCGGCGCAGGCGCGGCTCCAGCAGCGCGTCCAGCGTGCCGAGCCGGCGCAGGGCGGCCGCCGCAAGCCGGTGCGCCGCGGCACGGTCGCGCGCATCGATCGGCGGCAGGGCGTCCAGCGCGTCATCGAGCGGGCGGCGGCGGTCCATTACCGCGGAAAGG
>DAHUXX010000246.1 GCA_027306955.1 Acetobacteraceae bacterium
CATCCCGTTCGCCGATCACGGCGCGCTGCTCGACCCGCCGACCGCGGACGTGACGGCGCGCTGCGTGTCGTTCCTCGCGCAGACCGGCATGGCGCCCGAGCCTCCGGTGCTGGCGCGGGCAATGGCGTGGCTTCGCAGCGAGCAGTTGGAGGACGGAAGCTGGTTCGGCCGCTGGGGCACCAACTACGTCTACGGCACATGGTCGGTGCTGTGCGCGCTCCACGCGGCCGGCGTTCCGGCCGACGATCCGTCGGTGCGGCGCGCGGTCGGTTTCCTGCTGGCGACGCAGCGCGAGGATGGCGGCTGGGGCGAGGACAACGAGAGCTACGCGGAGGCGCCGCGCGGGCGCTACCACCGCAGCAACCCCTCGCAGACCGCCTGGGCGCTGCTGGGCCTGATGGCGGCGGGGGAGGCCGCGCATCCGGCGGCGGCGCGGGGCGTCGCATGGCTCGCGTCGCAGCAGAAGCCGGATGGCGAGTGGGACGAGGAACCCTATACGGCGGTCGGTTTCCCGCGCGTGTTCTACCTGCGCTATCACGGCTACCGGCTGTTCTTCCCGCTGATGGCGCTGGCGCGCTACCGCAACCTGTCGCGCGGCAACGACAGGCGCGTCGCCTGGGGCTTCTGACGCGCCCCCTGGACGGCGGCGCGGCCATGACGCACCCTCCCCGTCCGACCGGGGAGGGGTGCCGATGGCACGCGATCACGACAAGGGCCGCTTCAATCCCACGCGCTACGCGACGCCGCATTTCCTGTGGGCGTTCGACGGGCGGGTGGCGACGATCACGCTGAACCGACCGGAGCGCAAGAACCCGCTGACCTTCGAGTCCTATGCCGCGCTGCGCGACCTGTTCCGCGATCTTGCCCATGCCGACGCGGTGAAGGTGGTCGTCATCGCCGGCGCGGGCGGCAATTTCTGCTCCGGCGGCGACGTCCACGAGATCATCGGGCCGCTGATCCGCATGCAGGAGGCCGGCGACATGCGGGGCCTGCTGGATTTCACCCGCATGACCGGCGATCTGGTCAAGGCGATGCGCGCCTGTCCGCAGCCGGTCATCGCCGCGATCGACGGCGTGTGCGCCGGCGCCGGCGCGATCCTGGCGATGGCGTCCGACCTGCGGCTGGGCACGGCGGCGAGCAAGGTCGCGTTCCTGTTCACCCGCGTCGGGCTGGCCGGCGCCGACATGGGGGCCTGCAACATCCTGCCCCGCATCATCGGCGCCGGACGCGCGGCGGAGCTGCTCTACACCGGCCGCTCGATGGACGGGATCGAGGCGGAACGCTGGGGATTCTACAACCGGATCACCGAGCCCGGCGCGCTGCTGGTCGAGGCACAGACGCTTGCCGCCAGCCTCGCCGACGGGCCGACCTTCGCGCACGCGATGACGAAACGCTGCATCCACCAGGAATGGAGCATGGACATCGACGCGGCGATCGAGGCGGAGGCGCAGGCGCAGGCGATCTGCATGCAGACGCGCGATTTCGGCCGCGCCTACCACGCCTTCGCCGCCAAGCAGCTTCCGGCGTTCGAGGGCAACTGATGGACGCGCAGACGCCGGGCGTCGTCATCACCGGGGCGGCGGGCGATCTCGGCCGCGATCTGGCGCGCGGATTTCTCGCCGATGGCTGGGCGGTGTTCGGCGCCGACATCGCGCCGGTCGCCGAGGCGGGCGTGGTCGCGCTGGCGCTGGATGTCACCGACCGCGCCGGCGTGTTCGCGCTGGCCGGGCGCGCGGCGCGCGAATCGCGGCTCTCCGCCTGGATCAACGCCGCCGGCATCTTCCGCACCGGCGCGGTCGCGGATGCCGGGGAAGATGACTGGCACCGCATCATCGCCATCAACCTGACCGGCACCTTCCACGGCTGCGCCGCCGCCCTGCCCGCGCTCGCCGCCGCCGGGGGCGGGCGCATCGTCAATGTCGGCTCCATCTCCGGCCAGGTCGGCGGGGTCGGCGTGCATCCCGCCTATGGCGCGTCGAAGGCCGGCGTGCATGCGCTGACCAAGACTTTTGCGCTGGAGGGCGCGCGCCAGGGCGTGCTGTGCAACGCGGTCGCGCCCGGATTGCTGGAAGGCCGCATGGGCGAGACGTTCGGCGCCGAGCAGCGCGAGCGGCTGGCGCGCGCCAACCCGTTGCGGCGGTTCGGGCGCATCGCCGAGGTGTCGCGGGTGGCGCGGTTTCTCGCTGATCCGGCCAACGAGTATGTCAACGGGGCGATCGTGCCGGTGAATGGCGGGGCGTACATGCCGGGGTGAGGTGCGGCCCCGCCACCCTCACCCGGCGCTGCGCGCCACCCTCTCCCACAAGTGGGAGAGGGAAGAAGGAAGCATTTGCCTTGATCTTTCCCCTCTCCCGCTTGCGGGGTTGAGCCGCGAAGCGGATCAACGGGGCGAGCGCAGCGAGCCGGGTGAGGGTCCGCGCCGC
>DAHUXX010000255.1 GCA_027306955.1 Acetobacteraceae bacterium
GTGCGCGTGCTGCACCTCGCCGACGACCTGCCCGCCGAGCCGCGCGCAGTGACCGAGGCAGCGGCGCGGCTGCTCGGCATCGCACCGCCGCCGCTGCTGCCCTTCGCCGAGGCCGCGCGCGCGATGTCGCCCATGGCGCTCAGCTTCTGGGCGGAAAACCGGCGCGTGTCGTCGGCCGCGACCAAGGCAGCCCTGGGGATCGCGTGGTCTTATCCAACGTACCGCGAAGGGCTGGCGGCGATCATCCAGGAAGAGTCTTCGTTCTTGTAAGAAAGAACCAAAGAACCACAATCAACTCGGACGTATCGCGGCGACGGTTGCAACCAGCAATCGGAGGTCCTGCGGGCGCGACAGGCGATGGTCGCCGTCCTTGATCAGCACCACCTGCACGTCCGGGCCCTCGATCCGCTCGGCGAGCGTGAGCGCGGTGCGCCACGGCACGTCGGGGTCGCGCTGCCCCTGCAGGATGCGCACCGGACAGGCGAGCGGAATGGGCGCGCCGAGCACCAGGTTGCTGGCGCCATCCTCGATCAGGCGCCTGGTGATCGGCAGCTTGTCGCCATAGGCGTTCGCCACCTCGAAGCGGCCGTCCCGCTCCAGCGCCTGGCGCTGCGCGTGGTTGAGCGCGGGACGGATCATCGTCTCGGTGAAATCGGGCGCCGGCGCGACGCCGACGAAACCCGCGATCCGATGGCCAAGCCGGCGTGCCAGCAGCAACCCGATCCAGCCGCCCATGGAGGAGCCGACGAGGATCAGCTTCCCCGTTGTCGCCGCCTCGATGACGGCGAGCGCGTCCGCCGTCCAGTCGCCGATGCACCCGTCCCCGAAACGACCACCCGAGACGCCGTGCCCGGCATAGTCGAGCCGCAGCACCGCCTGCCCCCACGCCGCGGCCGCCTCGCGCAGGGCGAGCGCCTTGGCGCCGCGCATGTCCGAGCGCAGGCCCGGCAGGAAGACGATGGTGGGCTCGCGTCCGGCATCCAGCACATAGGCCAGGCGCGTGCCGGCCCGTTCGACGAACCTCATCCGAGGCGCACGCGCGCGGTATCGCCGTGGCGCTCGATGGTGGCGCCGAAGGGTTTCGACAGTTCCGCGAAGCGGTCGAGGATGCGCGCCGCCTCCTCGCCCGTCGCGAGCCTGGGCCGGCCGCGCCGGTGCGCGCGCTCGCCGAGGCCGAGGCCGACCGGGATGAGATCGATGCCCGCGAGCACGCCGTCGCGCCAGGCGAGCATCGGCACCAGGCTCTCCCAATAGCGGCGGTCGGCGGGAAAGCCGCGACGATCGTTGTCGGTACGCAACCGATACACCTGGCCCGGCGTCATGTCGGGCTCGGCGGAGAAGCGCTCGTAGCTGTCGGACGGCAGGCGCGGCACCAGCTCGTTCTGGCCGATGAAATTGCCGAGGCTGTAGAAGACCGGCCGGCCGCGATAAATCTCCATGCCGCGCAGCAGGTGCGGGCCGTGGCCGACGACGAGGCTGGCACCCTCGTCGATCATGCGGCGCGCGAAGGGCGGGATGAACTCGGCGGGATCCTCCTTGGTCTCGCCCTGCTCGTGCGCGTGCAGGCTGACGATGACGATATCGGCGAGTGCGGCGGCCTCCCGCACCCAGCGCGCGAGCGCGTCGATATCGGAGGCGCGGGCGGTCATGCGGATGCCCGGCTTCGCCGCCTCGCGGAAATTCATGGCTCCGAAGGGGAAGACCGTCGGGTCCTTGGGCGGGCGCTGGAAACCCATGGCCAGCATCTGCTGGCGCCGCGCCTCCAGCCCCGTGCCCTCGGCGATGGCGCGCAGCTGCGCCATCTGCTCGGCGCCGATCTCGTACACCGTCTCGTGGCGCAGCGGCGCGAGGCCGGGGCGTCCGGGCATGTCCGGCCGCTGCTCCGAGGCTTCCTGCCCGCGCGCGAAGCTGGACGCGCAGGAGATCAGCGCCACCGTCGCCTTCGGGTGCGTGACGTAGGCGGGGCGGCGCGCGTCCTCGAGGTTGCGGCCGATGCCGGCGAACGCGACGCGGCGGGCCTCCAGCGCCTCGATGGTGAGCATCAGCCCGGTGGTGCCGTAGTCGAGCGCGTGGTTGGTGGCGGCGGCGAACAGGTCGAACCCCGCCGCGCGCAGATCGTCGATCACCCAGGCGGGGGCGCCGAAATGCGAGCCGCCGGATTCCAGCGCCGGCTCGCCGCGGTAGTCGTTGGCCAGCACTTCGAGGTTGGTGAAAGCGAGGTCGGCCGCGCGGATGCGGTCGAACAGCGGCATCAGCACCGGGTCCTCGGTCGAGAGCAGGCGGCGCTGGAGGATGGAATCGCCGCTGAGGGCGAGGTTGAATTCGCTGGACATGCGGCGAGGATAGGGTCGGGTCGGAACGAAGGGAAAGACGTGGCGCGCGGCGAGGAGCGCAGGGCAGACAAGCGGCGCGGCGGCGCACCGGCGGCCGGGGACGACGCGCGCCACGCGGGCGCGGCGAACCTCATCGCCGTGCTCGTGGCACTGACCCCCGGCGAGCAGGGGCCGGCGGAGCCGATGGTGCTGGCGATCCGCGGCGGCACCACCCTGCCCTCGGGCCCGTTCCAGCTGCGCCACCGCTCGCTGCAGGCGGGGCTGCGCGGTTGGGTGGAATCGCAGACGCACCACCCGCTCGGCTATGTCGAACAGCTCTACACCTTCGCCGATGCCGACCGCGGGGCGGACCGGGCGGGGCATGTGGTCTCCATCTCCTACCTCGCCCTCACGCGCGAGGGGCCGCTCGCGGGGGCCGACGAGCCGGAATGGCGCGGCTGGTACGAGTATTTCCCGTGGGAGGACCGGCGCGGCGGCGGCAAGCTGGTGGGCGAGGCGATTGCGCCACGCCTGGCCGCCTGGGCGGAGGCCGGGGACGGCGCGGAGGGCGACGGGGCGGCGCGACGGCGGCGCGCGGCCCTGTTGTTCGGGCTCGACGGCATGCCCTGGCACGAGGAGCTGGCGCTGCAGCGCTACGAGCTGCTGTGGGAGGCCGGACTGGTGGCCGAATCGCGCCAGCACGCCGCGGCCGGCCCGATGCCCGGCCTCGCCATGGTCGGCGACCACCGGCGCATCCTTGCCACCGCCATCTCGCGGCTGCGGGCAAAGATAAAGTACCGCCCGGTGGTGTTCGAGCTGCTGGCGCCCGCCTTCACGCTGCTCGACCTGCAGCGCTGCGTCGAGGCGATCGCCGGGCGGGCAATGCACAAGCAGAATTTCCGCCGCCTGATCGAGCAGCAGGAGCTGGTGGAGGAAACCGGCGCCGTCGCACACGGGACCGGTGGGCGACCCGCGAAGCTGTTTCGTTTCCGCCGCGCGGTGCTGGAGGAGCGGGCGGTGGCAGGCACCAAGGTGGGGGTGACGCGGGGCTGACGGCGGCGGGCAGCCGCGCGCCGG
>DAHUXX010000272.1 GCA_027306955.1 Acetobacteraceae bacterium
GCGGCGCGAGTATCCCGCCGCGACCTTCACCGGCCCGCGTACTGGCGCGGCCCTGGCGCGCGCCTACGCGGGCGCGGATGTGTTCGTGTTCCCCTCGCTCACCGACACGTTCGGACTGGTGCTGCTGGAATCGCTCGCCTGCGGCACCCCGGTCGCAGCCTATGACGTGACCGGCCCCCGCGACGTGCTGGCCGGCGCCTTGGGCAAGGTGGGCGCGGTCGACGCTGATCTGCGCCGTGCAGCGCTGGCGGCGCTGGCAGGCGAGCGTGCCGCCTGCCGCGCGCACGCGGAGCGGTTCAGTTGGCGGGGCTGCGCGGAGATGTTTCTCTCGCACCTGGTGCCACTGGGCGGACATCCGCCGCTCGCCCGAGCAGCCACAGGAACAGCGCCGCGGTGAGGCCGAGCAGGGCGGCGACCAGGATCGCACCCCTGGTGTCGACGGTGGCGAGCAGCATGGCGGCAAGCGGCGGCGAGGCCGCCTGTGCCAGCAGCGCTGGTGTCGCGAGCCAGCCGAGCCGCTGCGCGTAGCCGGCGCGGCCGAACAGCGCCATCGGCAGCGTGCCGCGGTTGATCGTGAGAATTCCGTTGCTCATGCCGTAGAGCAGCGCAAAGGCGCTGGCCGGTACCACGCCGTGCAGCAGCAGCAGCAGCGCCGCGAACGGCATCAGCAGCGCGCCGGCACGGGCACGCGTGAACAGCGACACACGCCCGGAAAAGCTCCACTCCACCACCCGTCCCAGCACCTGACCGGGCCCGAGCATCGCCGCGACGCCGACCGCCTGCGCGGGCGACAAACCGCGGCCCTCGAGCAGTCGCAGGATCAGCACCGCGACGCCGGAGGTCACCAGCCAGCGCAGCGTGAAGAAAACGGCGAGCAGCGCCAACGTCCGGCCCGGATTCGAGACCGGTCGGTGCCCGTCATCCGTCGCCGTTCCGCCGCCGCGCCGGTGTGCCGCCCCCGCGGGCACGCCCAGCAGCATCGCCGGCAGGTTGGCGGCGAGCAGCAGCGCGGCGTAGGCCAGCAGCATGCCGCGCCAGCCCCAGCGCGCTTCCAGAGCCGTGCCGAGCGGCCAGAACACGGAGCTGGCGAACCCCGCGATCAGCGTCACGCCCATGATGGCGCGCCCGGAATCGTGGCCGAACAGCACGCCGATGGTGGCGAAGGCGGCGTCGTAAAGCCCGAGCGCCATCCCGGCGCCGAGCACCATCCAGCCAGCGTACCAGAGCGCCAGCCCGTGCGAGAGCGCGAGCAGAACGAGCCCCGCCGCCATCACCACGCAGGAGGCGGCGAGCACCCCGCGCCCGCCGGCATGATCGATGCGCCGCCCGACGACCGGCGCGCCCATCCCCGCCACCAGCAGCGCCCAGGAGAAGGCGCCCAGCAGGGCCGCGCGCGACACGTGCAGATCGGCGGCAGCCGGCGCGGCGAGCACCGCCGGCAGGTAGTAGGTGCAGCCATAGACCACGAGCTGCGAGGCGCCGATGACGACGGCGACCCGGCGCATGCCGGGGACGTGCCCGCCCAACGCGCCCGCCGCCTTCACGGCCGCGTCGGCGGCGTGCTGTCGCCGGGGCCGAGCTCGCGCTGCAGCAGCACCGTGTCGAGCCACCGTCCGTGCTTGAACCCCACCGAGCGCAGCGTGCCGACCAGGCGGAACCCGTGCCGCTCGTGCAAGCGGATGGAGGCGGTGTTGGCGCTGTCGCCCACCACCGCGACCATCTGGCGGAAGCCGCGTTGCGTGCACGCCTCGATCAGGGCGCCGAGCAGGGCGGAGCCGGTGCCGCGCCCGGCTTCGTCGGGGCGCAGGTAGACCGAGTTCTCCACCGTGTCGCGGTAGGCCGCGCGGGGCCGGTACGCGCTGCCATAGGCGTAGCCCACGAGCACGCCGTCGCGGACGGCGGCGAGGTACGGATAGCCCTGTCCGGTGATGGCGGCGTGGCGGCGGCGCATCTCCGCCTCGTCCGGCGACTCGGTCTCGAAGGAGGCACGGCCGTGGCGGACGTGGTGGGCGTAAATCGCGGCAATGTCTGCGATATCGGCGTCGACGACGGGTCTGATAGAGGCGTTCGGCATGCGTCCATGCTGGCGCAGGGTCACCTCGTTGCGAAGAAAAATTTTCGCATGCGCCGCATCAATATAAGTTGGACTTATGAGCACCCCGTCCCTGCGCCAGCTGCGCACGTTCGTCGCCGTCGCCGAGCGCGGCAGCATCACCGAGGCGGCGCGGGCGCTGAACCTGACGCAACCGGCCGCGAGCCAGCAGCTGCGAGAGATCGAGCGCCTGCTCGGCACGCGGCTCCTGGACCGCGCCGGCGGGCGCCTGGTGCCGACCGCCTCCGGCTTCGCGACGCTGGGCCCGGCGCGGCAGGCGCTGGCGGCGGCGGCGGAAGCGGCGGCCGCGGCCCAGGCGGTGCGTGGGGGCACGGCGGGGCGGGTGCGGCTCGGCACCGGGGCCACGGCCTGCATCTACCTGCTGCCCAGCGCGCTGACCGCCGTGCGCGCGCGCCTGCCGGGGCTCGAGATCGTTGTCGCCACCGGCAACACCCCGGACATCCTGCGCCGCGTGGCGGAGGGAACGCTCGATCTCGGCCTCGTCACCATGCCTCGCCTCGTACCGCGTGCGCTGGCCGCGACGCTGGTGCGACGCGACGGGCTCGTGGCCCTGCTGCCGGCGGCGCTGGCCGGGCCTGCCACGTTCACGCCGGCGGGCCTCGCCGCCCTGCCGCTCATCCTCTACGAGCCCGGCGGAGATACGCGCGGCATCGTCGATGCCTGGTTCCGCCGCGCCGGCCTCGCGCCGAAGCCGATCATGGAGCTGGGCAGCGTGGAGGCGATCAAGGTGCTGGTGGGCAGCGGGCTCGGCGCCTCGGTGCTGCCGCTGCTCGCGCTGGAGCGGGAGGTGCCAGGCGCCGTGGTGCGGCCGCTGCGCCCGCCGGTCGAACGGCGCCTCGCGCTGGTGCTGCGCCGGACCAAAGTGGTGGACGCCGGACTGCGGGCGATGATGGCGGCGCTCGCCCATGAGGGTAGCGATGTGGGGGCCGATTTGGGCGCCGATGGGGCGGGTGGGGTGGGGGATGTGCCGCTCGCGCCGGAGCCGTGCTAACGGCCGCGCATGATGTCCCGTCTGCTGCGGCAGGGCTGGGCGCAGAACGCGCTCGCGGCCCTTGTCGCCACCTATCTGCGTCTCGCGCTCGCCACCATCCGCTGGCGTCTCGTGGGCTGGGAGAACCTCACGCCGCATCTTGGCCGCACCCCGGCGGCGGGGCCGGTCGTCGCGGCGTTCTGGCACGAGATGCTGCCGCTGATGCCGGCGCTGTGGCGACGGGTGCATGCGACCGGCGCGCGGGCGCGGGTGCTGGTCTCGCGCCACCGCGACGGACGTTTCATCGGCGAGGTGATGCGGCGCTTCGACCTCGGCCTCGCGCATGGCTCGACCGGCACCAAGGGCCGCGACCGTGGCGGCGCCAGTGCGGTGCGTTCCCTGCTCGCCGTGCTGGCGGAGGGCGAGCACGTGGTGATGACGCCGGATGGCCCGCGCGGGCCGCGGTGGCAGGCGGCCGGCGGCGTGGCGCAGATCGCGGCACTTTCCGGCGCCCCGGTGCTGCCGTGCGCCGCCTGGGTCACGCCGCGCATCCGGCTGCCGACCTGGGACGGGATGGTGCTGCCGCTACCCTTCGCGCGCGGCGTGCTCGTCTGCGGTGCGCCGATCGCTGTCGGGCGGGACGAGGCGGAGGCGGGGCTCGCCGCGATCGGCGCCGCGCTGGGCGAGGTCGCACGCATCGCCGGGGCGGCGGCGTGAGGGCGGGCGCGTGATCGCGATGGTCGAGGGCGTGGCGACGACTCTCGCGGCGCCGGCGCTGCGCGCCTGGCTGCGACGGCGGGCGGCGCTGGGCAAGGAGATTCCTGCGCGGCTGCCGGAACGCTGGGGCGAGGACGCGGCACCGCGCCCGCGTGGCAAGCTGCTGTGGTTGCATGCCGCGAGTGTGGGCGAGGCCGCGTCCATGCGGCGCGTGCTGCTGCTGTTGCCGCCGGAGCTCAAGGTGTTGTTCACCACCGGCACCGTGACCTCGGCGGCGATGCTGGCGAAGGAGCTCTCGCGTGACGGGCCGGCCTTTCACCGCTTCGTGCCCCTCGACGTGCCTTCATGGGTGGCGCGCTTCCTCGACCACTGGCGCCCGGACGCCGCCTGCTTCGTGGAGAGCGAGATCTGGCCCACGATGCTGGCACAGTTGCATAGGCGCAACATTCCCGTGGGCCTCATCAACGCCCGCCTGTCGCAGCGCAGCTTTTCGCGCTGGCGGCTCGCCAAGCCGCTGGTGCGCAGCCTGTTCACGGGCTTTGCCGCGGTGCAGGCGCAGTCCAGCGGCGACGCGTCGCGCCTGGTGGCGATGGGGGCACCCGCGCCGCGCCTCGTCGGCAACCTCAAGCTCGCGGCATTCCCGCTGCCGGTGGACGAGATGGCGCTGGCAAAGCTGCGCCGGCAGATCGGCAGCCGCCGCTGCTGGCTCGCGGCGAGCACGCATCCCGGTGAGGAGGCGATCGCGGCCGCGGTGCACGGGCATTTGCGCGCCGAATTTCCGGACCTCCTCACCGTCATCGTGCCGCGCCACCCGGAACGCGGCGAGGCGATCGTCTCCGGCCTGCCGCGCCCGGTGACGCGTCGCGGCGCGGAGGAAGCGCCGCCGCCCATCGGCTCGAGCGGGGGCGGGTTCTACGTCGCGGACACGCTGGGCGAACTTGGCTTGTTCTATCGTGTCGCCGCCTGCGCCTTTGTCGGCAAGAGCCTCGCGGTCGGCGGCGGGCAGAACCCGCTGGAGCCGGCGCGCCTCGGTTGCCCGGTGGCGATGGGTCCAATGACGGCGAACTTTGCCGACGCGGTCGCGCTGCTGCGCGAGGCGGGCGCGCTGGTCGAGGTGCCGGATGCCGCGGCACTCGCGGCATTCGTCGCCTCGATCCTACGCGACCCTGCGCGCCGCGCCGCGATGGGCGAGGCGGGACGCAGAGCGGCGGCGGGCGAGGACGAGTTGCCGGCGCGTGTGGCCGCGATGATGGCGGGGCTCGCGGGGATCGGGGATCACGGTGCGTCCGCCTAGGTTCTGGAGCGAGGGCGGCTGGCCGGTTGCGTTGCTCGCACCGCTGGAGCCGCTCACGGCGTGGCTGACGGCGCGCCGTCTCGCGCGCGGAGGCTGGCGGCCCCCCGTACCAGTGATCTGCTGTGGTAACGCAACGGTCGGCGGCGCCGGCAAGACCACGCTGGCGCTCGATCTCGGTGCGCGGATCGCCGCGCGCGGCCTGCGCGTGGGCTTCGTCACACGCGGCTATCGCGGCTCGCTCGCAGGCGTGGTGCGCGTCAACGCCACGCGCCACACCGCCGCCGAGGTTGGCGACGAGCCGTTGCTGCTCGCCGCGGCGGCACCCACCTGGCGCGGCGCCGACCGGGAGGTGGCGATGCGCGAAGCGGTGGCTGCTGGCGTGCAGGCGATCGTTGCCGATGACGGGTTGCAGAACCCGGCCTTCGCGCATGCCGCGCGGCTGCTGGTGGTGGACGGCGAGAGCGGCTTCGGCAACTTGCATCTGCTGCCGGCCGGGCCGCTGCGCGAGCGCGTGGCGGATGCCGCGTCGCGTTGTGTCGCGGCGGTGCTGATCGGCGAGGATCGCACTGGAGCAGCTTTGGCGCTGCCGCCTGCGTTGCCGGTGCTGCGCGCGCGCCTGGTGCCGGACGCGGCGGCGCGCTTGCTCGCCGGGCGGCGCGTCGTGGCCTTCGCGGGCCTGGCGCGACCGGACAAATTCTTCAGCATGCTGCACGACCTCGGCGCGGAGCTGGCGACAACAAGGAGCTTCGCCGACCATCACGCCTTCGCAACGGCGGAACTGGAAGCGCTGGCGGCGACGGCGGGCGACGCGGTGCTGGCGACGACGCCGAAGGACGCGGCGCGCCTGGCGCCGGCTTGGCGCGCGCGCGTGCATGTCGCGGGCGTGGGCCTTGCCTGGGAGGATGGGGTGGCACTCGCGGGGCTGCTTGACGGGGTGCTGGCATGAAACGGCTGGAGACGCTGCTGGTCCGGCTCGGCTTCGGGCTGCTCAAGCGGCTGCGCCCTGAGACGGCGTCCAACCTCGGCGGCGCTATCGCGCGCGCGATCGGTCCCCTGCTGCCGATCTCGCGCGTCGCGGACACGAACCTGCGCCGGGCGTTTCGGGACATGACGGAACCGCAGCGACGCGCGGTGGTCCGCGCGGTGTGGGAAAATCTCGGGCGTACCGTGGGCGAGATGCCGCATGTCGGGAGCCTCGGTCCCACGCCGAGCGGCCCTGGCTGGGAGATCGACGGGGTCGAAAATCTTGCCGCCATCGACGGCGCCGCCGTGCTGTTCTCCGCCCATATCGGCAACTGGGAGGTGATGCCGCGCGCGGCCGTGGTGCAAGGCACCGGCTTCGCAAGTTTTTATCGCGCCGCCGACAACGCGGCCGTGGACGCGATCATCGTCGGCATACGCAGGCAGGCGATGGGCGGCCAGCCGCAATTCGCCAAGGGCGCCGCGGGTGCCCGCGCGGCGCTCGCGCATCTGCGCGCCGGCGGACGTCTCGGCCTGCTTGCCGACCAGAAGATGAACGACGGCATCCCCGCGCCGTTCTTCGGCCGCGTGGCGATGACGGCACCGGCGCCGGCCACGCTGGCCTTGCGATTCAACTGCCCGCTGATCCCCGGCCATTGCGTGCGCATCGGCCCGGCGCGCTTCCGCGTGCGCGTGGAGAAGCCGCTGGCGCATCCCGCGACCGGCGATCGTGCGCGCGACGTGGCGGAGCTCACGACGGCGATGAACGCGATCATCGAACGCTGGGTACGCGAGACACCGGGACAATGGCTGTGGCTGCACCGGCGATGGCCGAAGGAGGGTTGATGTCAGAGACCGGGAGCGGAAGGGCGATTTTCGATCTCGACGGCACGCTGGTGGACTCCGCGCCCGGCATTGTTGGCTGCTACCGCGCGGCTCTTGGCCAGCTGGGCTATGAGCTGCCGGTGGATGTCGGTGTCGCCGCGATGATCGGCCCGCCCCTGCTCGAGGTCTGCCGCGGCCTCCTCGCGCGCTTCGGCGACACGCGCGCGGAAGAACTCGCGAGGCGTTACCGCGCGCTGTACACGGAATGGGGCTGGAGCGAATGCACGCTCTATCCCGGCATCGAGGCGGCGCTGGCGGCGCTCGCCGACGCGGGTGCGGCGCTGCACGTCGCAACAGCGAAACGAACCGTCTACGCGCTGCGTATGCTGGACAAGCTCGGCATCGCGCCGCGTTTCGCGAGCATCCGCGGCTCGGAGGATGGCGGCGCCTTCGACGACAAGGCGGTGCTGTTGGCGGACATGCTGCGCGGCGGCACGGGACCAGCCGCGATGGTGGGCGACAGCCGGTTCGACATCGCCGCGGCGCGCGCCAATGCGATCCCCGCGGTCGCGGTCGCGTGGGGCTATGGCCAGCCCGACGAGCACGAGGGTGCCGTGGTCGCGACGCATGCCGGCGAACTGCCGGCCTTGATCGGCGGGTTGTTTCTACAGCGGTAGCGAGGACTGGCGCGGCTTGCCGTCATCGGCCGTCGCCGCCACCTCGCCATCGGCGAGCTTCAGCGTGAGCGCCATGCCCGGCGCGATCGCCGTTGCGCGGGCGAGCAGGTTGCCCTTGCGGTCCAGCACCAGCGCGTAGCCACGGGCGAGCACCTGCTCGTGCGAAACGGATTCGAGACGTGCCGCCAGGCCCTCCAGCCGCGCCCGCGCCTCGCGCATCCGCGCCTGCAACGGTGCGGGGCGCAGCCGCGTCAGGACCGAGGCGGCGAGCGTGCCCTGTTTCGCGAGCGCCTGGCGCAGCCCGCCGCGCAGGCGCTCGCCAAGCACCGGCAGGCGCTCGCCCTTCGTCGCGACGAAGCGCGGCAGCGCCAGCCGCAGCCGTTCCGCGCGGTCGTCGAGCCGCTGCCGCCAGGTGGCAAGCAGGGCGCCGAGATCTGGCAGGCCGCGTTCCGCGCGTTGCAGGCGCAGCCGGCGTTCCTGCATGAGCCGCCCGAGCCCGCCCAGCAGCCGTGCACCGGTCTGCGCAAGCTGCGCCGCGAGCTCCGCGCGCGAGGGCACGGCAAGCTCGGCGGCGGCCGTCGGCGTCGGCGCGCGGCGGTCGGCGGCGAAGTCGATGAGCGTCGTGTCCGTCTCGTGCCCGACGGCGGAGATCAGCGGGATGGAGCACGCCGCGGCCGCGCGCACGACATCCTCGTCATTGAACGCCATCAAATCCTCGAGGCTGCCGCCGCCGCGTGCGACGATCAGCACGTCGGGACGGGGGATCGGCCCGTCGTGCGGCAAGGCGTCGAAGCCGCTTATGGCTGCCGCGATCTTCTCGGCCGCGCCCTCGCCCTGCACCGGCACGGGCCAGAGCAGGATGTGGCGGGGAAAACGCCGCGCGATGGTGGTGCGGATGTCCTGGATCACCGCTCCCTGCTCGGAGGAGACGACGCCGACGACAACCGGCAGCAACGGCAGTGCTTGTTTGCGCTCGCTGTCGAAAAGCCCCTCGCCCGCGAGCTTCACCCGCAGCGCCTCGATGCGCGCGAGCAGCGCGCCGGCGCCGGCGTAGTCCAGTCGCTCGACGATGATCTGGTAGGTGGAACGGTCGCCATAGGCGGTGATGCGCCCGGTGGCGATCACCTCCATCCCGTCCTCGGGCTTCAGCCCGGCGCGCGCGGCCTGGCCCTTCCACAGGATTGCCGTGAGTTTGCCGCCCTCGTCCTTGAGCGAAAAATACGTGTGGCCGGAGGCATAGCGCCGCACCTCCGTCACCTCGCCGCGCACGCGCACGCGGCCGAACGCGCCCTCCAGCGTCGCCTTGATGGCGCCGGAGATTTCGCTGACCGAGAACTCGGGAACGTTCGGGCCGGGGTCGTCCATGGCGCCAGTCTATGCTAGGCGCCGGCGCGACTGGAAGGAGCGCCACGGATGCGGGTGTTGGTGGTTGGCGGCGGCGCGCGGGAGCACGCGCTGTGCTGGAAGCTGTCGGCGAGCCCACTGCTGACGGCGCTCTACTGCGTGCCGGGCAACCCCGGAACCGCCGCGGTTGCGACCTGCCTGCCCGGCAGAGCGGACGACATCACGGGCCTCGTCGCGCTCGCGCAGCGCGAGGCGATCGACCTCGTCGTGCCGGGACCGGAAGGGCCGCTCGTCGCCGGCATCGTGGACGCGATGGAAGCGGCTGGCATTCGCTGCTTCGGGCCGAGCGCAGCGGCGGCCAGGCTCGAGGGCAGCAAGTCCTTCACCAAGGCGGTCTGCGACGCGGCCGGAATTCCCACCGCCGCCTGGCGTCGCTTCACCGATGCCGCCTCGGCACGCGCGTATCTCGCGACGCTGCCGGCGTCGCCGGTGGTAAAGGCGGACGGGCTCGCCGCCGGCAAGGGCGTGGTGGTCGCGACGACGCACGCGGAAGCCGCGGCCGCGATCGGCGAGTTCATGGAGGCGGGAAGGCTCGGCGCCGCCGGGCGCGAGCTGGTGCTGGAGGAGCGGCTGGTCGGCGAGGAGGCGAGCCTGTTCGCGCTATGCGACGGCGGGCACGCGATCGCCTTCGGCGCGGCGCAGGACCACAAGGCGGTGGGCGAGGGCGATACCGGCCCCAACACCGGCGGCATGGGCGCCTACGGTCCGCCGCCGGCGCTGACACCCGCGCTGGAACAGGCGGCGATGGAGCGCATCGTGCGCCCGGCGCTCGCCGAGATGGCGCGGCGCGGCACGCCGTTCCGCGGCATCCTGTTCGCGGGGCTCATGCTGACCGCGGAAGGGCCGAAGCTGATCGAGTTCAACGTCCGCTTCGGCGACCCGGAATGCGAGGTGCTGATGCTCCGCCTGCGCTCCGACCTGCTGGCGGCATTGCTTGCGGCGGTGGACGGCGAGCTCGCGGACTACGACGTGCGCTGGTCTTCCGAGGCGGCAATGACGGTGGTGATGGCCGCGCGCGGCTATCCCGGCACGCCGGCCACGGGCGGCGCGATCACGGGGCTGGAGGCTGCCGGCGCGGTGCCGGGCGTGCAGGTCTTCCATGCCGGCACGGCGACGAAGGATGGCACGGTGGTCGCATCCGGCGGGCGGGTGCTCGCGGTCTCGGCGACCGGTGCGACGCTCGCGGAGGCGGCGCGCGCTGCCTACGCCGCGGTGGACAAGGTGGTCTGGGCGGACGGGTTCTGCCGCCGCGATATCGGCTGGCGGGCGCTCGGGCGAGCCCCTACATAGGACCGATGTCGCAGGTCCTCGTCCGGCCCTCGCCCGTCCTCTTCACGCCGCAGAAGCAGCCGGTGCGCTCCGGCGGCAAGAAGCTGCGCGTGGTCTCACCCTACGAGCCCAACGGCGACCAGCCCCAGGCGATCAGGACGCTGGTAAAGGGTCTGCGCGCCGAGGAGCGCGATCAGGTGCTGCTCGGCGTCACCGGCTCCGGCAAGACCTTCACCATGGCCAAGGTGATCGAGGCGGTGCAGCGCCCGACGCTGATCCTGGCACCCAACAAGACCCTGGCGGCCCAGCTCTACGGCGAGATGAAGGGGTTCTTCCCCGACAACGCCGTGGAATATTTCGTCAGCTACTACGACTACTACCAGCCGGAGGCCTACGTCCCCCGCACCGACACCTATATCGAGAAGGATGCGCAGATCAACGAGCAGATCGACCGCATGCGCCATGCGGCGACGCAGGCGTTGCTGGAACGCAACGACGTCGTGATCGTCGCCTCGGTCTCCTGCATCTACGGCATCGGCTCGGTCGAGACCTACGCGAAGATGGTGGTCAAGCTCGAGGCCGGCGGGCGGATCGAGCGCGATTCGCTGGCCCGCGCGCTGGTCGACCTGCAGTACCGGCGCAACGACACTGCCTTCCAGCGCGGCACGTTCCGCCTGCGCGGCGACAGCGTCGATATCTTCCCCGCGCATTACGAGGACCGTGCCTGGCGCGTGTCGCTGTTCGGCGACGAGATCGAGGGCATCGCCGAGTTCGACCCACTGACCGGGGAGGTCGCGGGCTCTCTCGGCGAGGTCACCATCTACGCGAACAGCCACTACGTCACCCCGCGGCCGACGCTGCTGCAGGCGATCACCAGCATCAAGGACGAGCTTCGGGAGCGCCTCGCCGAGTTCAACGCGCAGGGCAAGCTGCTCGAGGCGGAGCGGCTGGAGCAGCGGACCC
>DAHUXX010000296.1 GCA_027306955.1 Acetobacteraceae bacterium
CCCCGCGCCACAGGGCGATCGCGGTGAGCACCGTGGCGCAGAGCACCAGGCGCACCGCGACGAACAGCAGCGGCGAGAGGTGGCGCAGCCCGATCTGCACCGCCACGAAGGCGCTGCTCCACAGCAGCACGAAGAGAAAGGGCGCGGCCCGTGTCGGGATCACCCGCCCCGCTCAGCCCGCGGTCCAGGCTGCGATGCGGCGCGCCGCCTCCGCCATGTCCGCCTCCGGCCCGCAATAGGAAAAGCGCACGTAGCGTGCGCCGCGCGTGCGGTCGAAATCGACCCCGGGCGAGGCGGCGATGTCCGCCTCCGCCAGCAACCGCGCGCAGAATTCCCGCGAATCGTTGCTGCGCTGCGACACATCCGCCCAGAGGTAGAACGCGCCCTCCGCCGGGGTTGCCAGCGTGATCCCCGCCGCCGGCAGCGCCCTGCGCAGCACGTCGCGCGAGCGGCGGTAGCGGGCGACGTTGGCATCCAGTTCCTGCCCGCAGTCGAACGCCGCCTCCGCCGCGATCTGCGCGATATGCGGCGCGCTGATCATGTGGTTCTGCGCCAGGCACTCGACCGGGCGGACCAGGTCCTCCGGCAGCACCATCCAGCCGACGCGCCAGCCGGTCATGGAGAAATATTTCGAAAACGAGTTGATCACCATGGCGCCGGGAATGTCCGCGGCGGTCGCGACCGGCGACTCGTGGTGCAGCCCGTGGTAGATCTCGTCGGAGATCAGCCGCACGCCCTCCGCCGCGCACCACGCGCCGATGGCCGCGAGTTCCTCCGGGTGCAGCATCGTGCCCGCGGGGTTGCAGGGGCTCGCGACGATGAGGCCGTGCGGGCGCGGACGCAGCCGCTCCAGCGCCGCGACGCTGGGCTGAAACCGTGTCTGCGGCCCCGCCTCGATCAGCACCGGCTGCATGCCGAGCGAGGTCAGGATGTTGACGCAGGGCGGGTAGAACGGGCTCGCCATCGCCACGCGGTCGCCAGGATCGAACGCGGCAAGAAAGGCGAGCGGGAACGCGCCCGAGGCACCGACCGTGACGGCGATGCGCGCGGGATCGACCCCGGCTTGGTACCATTCCCGGTAATGGCGGGCGATGCGCGCGCGCAGCGAGGCGCGGCCCAGCGACTCCGTGTAGCCCATGGGCAAGCCCGCGCGCAGCGCCGCCATCGCCGCCGCGACCGCGCCCGTCGGCGCGCCGGTGCCGGGCTGACCCACCTCCATGCGGATCACGCTGCCGCGCTCGCCGAGCTCAGCCTGGCGCGCGTTGGCCGCGGCGATGACGTCCATCACCATGAATGGCGGCACCGCCGCGCCGCGACCGACCTTCAGCATGCTGGCCGCCGCCTCATGCTGGCCGCCGCCCCATGCTATCCCCCGCCGAGTGCGAGGCCCTGACCCCTGGGATCGACCGCCCAGCCGCAACTCGCGGGGTTGCCGGGCACGTAGCGCGTGCAGGCGATGACGTTGGCGCGGCCGGGGTCTGGCACGGCGCCGGGCTGCGGGTGCGCGGGCGAGGCGGTGTCGTCCAGCGCCTGGCCGATCGCCGCCGCCGCCGCCGCCGGCGCACCCTGCTGCCCGGAGCCGCCCGCGAGCGCGCGGAACGCCGGCAGGTTCGGGTTGAACGCGATCGCCGCCGAAAGCAGCGGCGCCGGCATCGTCGCGGGCGAGGCGGCGAGGACCACCCCGGTGCCCGGCGCGATGCGCCCGGTGCCGAACAGGTTGTTGAGCGAGACCGCGCAGACCACCGCATTGCCCTGCCGGTCCACCGCCGCGAAGGTGGTGGAGGCCGGGCGGTCGGCCCCGATGACGCGCATCGCCGCCGGGTTGCCGCCGGCCTGCTGCCACAGCCGCGCCGCCGCACCCCCATCCATCGGCAGGAACGCGACGCGGTCATTGCCGCGCGCGGGCAGCACCGTCGCCGGTGCCAGGGTGGGGATCGCGGCCTGCATCGCCTGCGGCGTGATGCCGCCGCCGACCGCGCTCGCGGCCTCGGCAAAGCGCCGCGCGTCCGGCCCGGTGTAGAACGCGCCCACCCCGTCCACGCGGATGCGCGCAAGCGTCGCCGCCAGGGCCGGCTGCACCACCGCCGCCCCCGGCGGCAGCGGCGCGCCGTTGTCGAAGAACACGGAACGCGCCTGCGGGTCGCCGGCAAGCGGGCCCGCCACCACGGCGATGTCGTGCTCCAGCGCATCGCTCATCGGCGCGCCGAGCCGCGCCAGCCGCTCCGCCGGCGCGATGAGCTGGGCCTCGTTCATCCGCCCGTAATTGACGTGCAGCAGGTACATGCCGCGCGGCAGCATCGGCACCGCAGCGGGCCGGTCGCCCCCCGCCCCAGCCTGGGCCCCGCCGCCGGGGTGCGAGGGGAACAGGATCGCCTGCGGCACGCCGCCGCCCGGCCCCTTCCGGTCCGGCGAGAAGGCGAGGCAACCGCCGCCGGCGCCGAGGCTGGCGCGCGAGGGCAGCGTCACCGCCAGCGTGTAGGCCATCGCCACCACCGCGTCCGCGGCATCGCCGCCGGAGGCGAGCGTCGCGCGCCCGATCAGCGCCGCCTGCGGCTCATCCGCCACCACCGCGCCGATGAACCCGCCGACATATCCGGGCGTACCCGGCTGCTTCGACGATCCGAACACCGAGCCGACCGTGGAGCAGCCACTCGTTGCGAGCGCCGCCGCGCAGGCGACGGCAACGCCGCGCCGCGCTACATTCCGCCCCATGACACGAAGTTCCCCCAACAGGACCGGGATGGGCCCGGCCGGGATGGGCCCGGCTGGAATAGGCAGGCGCCGCTTCTGCTGCCTGGCCTGCGCCGGCATCACCACGCTGGGCGCCGCCGCCGCCGTGCCGCTTGCCGCCGCCCACGCGGCGACAGGTGGCATCGAGCTGCTGCGCGACGCCGAGACCGAGACCCTGCTGCGCAATTTCGCCGACCCCCTCTTTCGTGCGGCCGGCATCGATCCAGGGCTCGTCCGCATCCTCCTCGTCCGGGACGACGCCATAAACTCGTTCGTCACAACCGGCAACCGGATGGTGCTGTTCTCCGGCATGATCCACGCCTCCACCGACGCCTCGGAGGTCGTCGGCGTCATCGCCCACGAGACCGGCCACATCTTCGAGGGCCACCTGGTGCTGCTGCCGGAGGCGCTGCGCAACGCCTATATCGAGGCGATCGCCGGGATGCTCATCGCCGCCGCCGCGGGGATCGCCAGCGGCAACGCCGGCGCGGGGGTCGGCGGCGCGCTCGCCTCCGAGCACATCGCGACGCGCAACCTGCTCGCCTTCACCCGCGACATGGAGGCGCAGGCGGACGCGGCGGCGATGCACTTCCTCGACACGCTGCACTGGTCCGCGCGCGGCTTCCTGGAGCTGCTGAACAAGCTCAAGGACGAGGAGTCGCTCATCAGCGCCAACCAGGACCCCTATATCCAAACCCACCCGCTGACCCAGACCCGCATCGACTACGTCGCCCACCACGTGGCGACGAGCCCGTGGTCCAACGCGAAGCTGCCCGCGGGCTTCGACTCCCGCTACGCGCTGGTGCGCGCCAAGCTCGACGCCTTCCTCACCCCGTCCTCGCTGACGCTGTCGCGCGTGAAGGCGAGCGACACCTCCGCCCCTGCCCGCTATGCCCGGGCGATCGCGCTCTACCGGCTCAGCCACACCGCGGAGGCGCTGGCGCTGCTCAAGGGGCTGGAGGCGCAGGACCCCGGCAACCCCTGGTTTCGCGAGCTGGAGGGCCAGGTGCTGTTCGACGGCGGGAATCCGCGCGCGGCGATCGGGCCCTACCAGGAGGCGCTGCGCCTC
The DNA here is from genome assembly GCA_027306955.1 of Acetobacteraceae bacterium. GTDB lineage: Bacteria > Pseudomonadota > Alphaproteobacteria > Acetobacterales > Acetobacteraceae > JAJXXT01. The sequence continues at coordinate 3,800 of DAHUXX010000296.1, forward strand.
GCCCCCGGCGCGATGCTGATCCGCGGCGAACTCGCCCGCGCCATGATCGAGACCGGCGACGCGAGCCTGCTGCGCCCCGCGATCACCCAGCTGCAGATCGCCGTCGCCGCCGCCCCCGACCAGGCGGAGTTCTGGCAGGCGCTGGCGGACGCCTATGGGCGCCTCGGCGAGATCGGCCGGGCGCAGCTCGCCTCCGCCGAGTCGGCGATGGTCCTGGGCGACATCCCCCGCGCCAAGGGCTTCGCCATCGCGGCGGAGAAAACCCTGCCGCCGGGGCCGGACCGGCTGCGGGCGCAGGACATCTCGAACGCGACGAAGAAGGACAACCTGGAAGGGTTCTAAGTGCTGGGGGTTCTAAGAGACCGTTTGAGAATGGTTGCGGCGGTATCGGCGGCGGTGATTCAAGCTTGGGATGTGGACCCGAGAGAGCCGTGGCCGGATGGCCGATATTGCGCGGAAGACCAAGCGTTATCCCACTGATCTGACCGACGAGGAGTGGGATCGGATCAAGCCGCTGATGCCCAAGCCGCCGAAGCGAGGGCGGCCACCCGGCGCGGACTTGCGGGAGATGCTGAACGCGATTCGCTACCTGGCCCGCAGCGGCGGCGGCTGGCGGATGCTGCCGAAGGAGTTCGGCCCCTGGCAGACGGTCTACTGGTGGTTTCGCCGGTTTGTACGGCGCATGCTGTTCCAGACCATCCACGACGTGTCGGTGATGCTCGACCGCGAACGGGCCGGGCGCGAGGCGAGCCCGACCGCGGGCGTTGTGGACAGCCAGACGATCAAGGCTCCACATGGCAAAACGCGCGGCTACGACGCGGCAAAGAAGACGGTCGGACGCAAGCGGCACGTCGCGGTGGACACCGACGGGCGTCTGCTGATGGTGAACCTCACGACGGCCGACATATCCGACAGCGCGGGCGCGCAACTCATTCTCGACGGCGTGCGTAGGCAATGGCCATGGCTCAAGCATCTGTTCGCCGACGGCGCCTATGATCGCACCAAACTGCTCGACAAGGCCGCGTTCCGGGACTTCATCCTCGAGATCGTCCGCCGCACCGATACCGAACCCGGCTTCAAGGTCCTGCCTCGCCGCTGGGTGGTCGAGCGCACCTTCGGTTGGATGACCCGTTGGCGCCGCCTCGTGCGCGATTACGAAGCCAGGCTCGACGTCTCTCACGCCATGATCCACGTCGCGATGGGCAGCCTCCTCCTACGAAGGCTCGCCCATCAATGAGCCTTTCTCAAACGGACTCTAAGGAATGGGGCGCGCTCAAACTGGGCGCGGTCTCGTTCGGCGTTTACAATTCGGAGGAGAACAAGGCGCTGCCGAGCCACCTCAAGCCACGCCCAGCTTTGGAGGTGAAAAGCGGAGAAGTTTTGATCAGCCGTGCGAACATCGCCCGCCTTGTTGGCGCAACGGCTTTGATCTCCGAGACCCGTCCGCACTTGCTACTGTGCGACAAAATCTTTCGTATGGTTTGG
>DAHUXX010000011.1 GCA_027306955.1 Acetobacteraceae bacterium
GCCGGCGTCGGCCACAACCTCCGCCTCCTCCGCAGATGGCTCCTCGCCCTTCTTTGCGCCTTGTTGGCCCGGCTCACAGCCGCCGCAAACTCACCGAGCTCGGGCCCCGGGGCTCATCAGATCGCGTAATTCACGGACGACGAGTTACCCGAGCCTAACCGCCCGGTCGGACGATCCGATCCCGCCGGGCCGCGGCCTAACGCGAACCTTCGCGGAACAGGACCACGCGGACGGTCGATGCGAGGATCAGAAAATCGAGCAGAAGACTACGATTTTTGATGTAGTAAAGATCGTAGGAAAGCTTCACGCGCGCATCGTCGATCGAGGCGGCGTAGGGCGCGCTTACCTGCGCCCAGCCGGTGATGCCGGGCTTCACCGAGAGACGATCTGCGTAGCCCGGTATCCGGTCCGCGAGTTCGCTGGTGAACTCCGGCCGTTCCGGGCGCGGGCCGACGAGCGCCATGTCGCCCGCGATCACGTTCAGCAGCTGGGGCAGCTCGTCGATCCGCAGGCGGCGGATAACGGCGCCGACGCGCGTGACCCGCGGGTCGTGCTCCGTTGCCCAAACCGCGCCACGCGCCTCCGCGTCCACTCCCATGCTGCGGAACTTGTAGACGGTGAAGGTGCGACCGTCGCGGCCCACGCGGACCTGGCGATACAGGATCGGTTTGCCGTCCTCGAGACGGATCGCGGCCGCGGTCAGCAGCATCACCGGCAGCGACACCACGAGGAGGAGGACGGCGCCGACCAAATCGACCGCGCGGTGCACGAACTGGCCTACCCGCGAGCGGCCGATCCGATCGGCGTAGAGCAGCCAGTCGGCATCCAGGTTGTCGACGTCGAGGCGGCGCAGCCGGCTCTCGCGGAATTCGGCCTCGCCGAAGAGCAGCGGGCTTTCGTGCCGGCGGGCCATCAGCGCGCCGACCGGGATCTCGGCGCGCGCGGCGCGGGTGACCACGACGCCCCAGAGCCGGCCGCGTCCGAAGCGTCCGCGGCTGCGTGTGGCCAGCAGGTCCGGCAGCGCCGAGGGAGGAACGACCCCGCCGATACGGATGAAGCCTGGCCGATGCCCCTGGATCGCGGCCGCCAGACTGGCGGCGTCGTTGGGGGAGCCGACGATCAGCACGGTGCGCAGGAACCAGCCTCGCGCCAGCGCGTATTTCAACGCGAGCCGGGTCGCCAGCAGCATCGCGAGCCAGGCACCGAGCACTTTGGCCACGGCAACGGAATCGCCCTGCACCAGCCCGCGGAAACTTCCGTCCAGCGCGTAGACGCCGAGGAACACCAGCGGGAAGGCTATGAGACCGCCGATGAGCGTGCTGCCGACCAGGCGCCGCGCCTCAACCACGATCTCCGGCCGGTACAACCCCGCGAGCGCGGCGCCGACGCCGAGCGTGAGCGCCAGAAGCGCCGCCCGGTTCACCACCCCCATGTCCAACCCCGCCGCGGCGCCGGCCGGCACCAGCAGCAGGTAGAACATAGCCATGCCAAGAACGAATTCGACCAGCCAGAAGGCCAGCATCTCGGCCGGGAAATGGGCGCGCATCACACGCATGGCGTCCTCCGCCGATGCGTCCGGGCCGTCACGGTAACGCAACGGGGCGAGGCGGTTCGCGCCAGCTCTTTCCGCAGCGTCTGAGGTGATGAGTTATTTCGAAAAAGCGTCATTAATGAGATGATACCAAAGGACCGGTAAACGTCAAGCATTTCTTGGCGGGGTGGTAACCCGGTAGGTCTAACAAATCTGTGTCTTATTCACATTGCCTACAAAACTTCGAAATTGGCCGCCATAAATGAGACTCGTCTCATCGCTGCCGCCTTTTCTCGGAAGCGACAAAAAATAGCGCCCCTCAGCACAGCATCCGTTTGCAGGCGGGGACTGATTGCACCACAGTCGGCCCCGTCCGCGGTCAGGAGGCCGCCGGACTGCTGCCATTCTCGGCAGGCGCGTAGCTCAACGGCAGAGCACTGCCTTTACCCGGCAGAGGTCGGGGGTTCGACTCCCCACCGCGCCTAGAGGAAGCAGCCGAGTTGCCTATGCCTAGACGTATTGCGACCGCGCTCTGAACGCACCACGTGCGCGGAGCCCGCGCCCAACGCACTGGCTGCCAGACGACCCGCCTGCCCGACCATCCACCCGCCTCTACGAGCTGCTCCCTGGAACCCGTTCGCGTACGACCCGCAAGGAACCGCCGATGCCCTCTTTCCCGCGCGCTGCACGAATCAGCCGCCCGCACGTCGCCGCCATCGCCTCGCTGGCGCTGGCGACGTTGCTCGCCGCCTGCGCGCCACCGGCGACGCCCTTGGCGGACATTCCGGTACCCAAGACCGGTAACACGCCGTCCGAATACGTTATCGGGGCCGGCGACACACTCGGCATCTCCGTCTATCAGGCGCCCGAGCTTTCGGTGCCGAGCGTGCCGGTGCGCCCGGACGGGCGGATCTCGATGCCGCTGATCCCCCAGATCATGGCGGCCGGTAAGACGCCGACCCAGCTCGCCCAGGAAATCACCGACCGGCTCAAGGAATACGTGAAGGATCCGATCGTGACCGTGATGGTCTCGAATTTCGTGGGTCCCCTGAGCCGGCAGATCAAGGTGATCGGCGCGGCGACGCATCCCGAGGCGATCCCGTACCGCGCCCACATGACCCTGCTCGACGTGATGATCGCGGTGAAAGGCCTGACCCGTTTCGCCGCCGGCAACCGGGCGGAGATCATCCGCACCGTCAACGGCAAGCGTTACGTCATCTACGTCCATCTCGCGGACCTTCTGGATGGCACCGACATCAAGCAGAACATCGAGATGCAGCCAGGTGATACGCTGATCATCCCGCAGAGCTATTTCTGAGGAGCACGCCGTGGGCGAGCTGCACCTCCTCATCCGCCGCTACGCGACGGCGGCTTGGCGCTACCGCTGGGCCACGATCGCTTTTGCCTGGGCCGTCGCCCTGCTCGGCTGGTTCGGCGTGATGCGGATCCCCAACCAATACGAAGCCAGCGCGCGGGTCTACGTCAACGCCGACGCGGTGCTGACGCCGCTGCTGCAGGGCATCGCCGCCAATGCCGGGGTCACCAACCAGCTCGACCTGCTGCAGCGCACCCTGCTGAGCCGCCCCAATCTGCAGAAGGTGATCGCGCAGACCAACCTCGACCTGCAGATCACCGGCCCGGCGGACATGGAGGCGATGCAGGCCGCCCTCGCGAAGCAGATCCACCTGGTCCACGCGACCCAGCATCTGTTCACGATCTCCTACGACAACACCAACCCGCGGCTGGCCTACGACGTCGTCAACGCGATCCTCAACATCTTCATCGAGAACAAGACCGGAACCAACCGCTCCGAGATGGCCAACGCCCAGGCCTTCATCGATCACCAGCTCGCCGATTACGAGAAGCAGCTCCGCGCCGCGGAGCAGCGCCGTGCCGCCTTCATGGCCAAATACATCGACCTTCTGCCGGGCGATAACGGCATCTCCCGCCTCGATGCCCAGCGTACCGCGCTGCGCCAGCTCCAGGGCGAACTCGCCGATGCGGCCGCGAAGCGCAACCTGATCCAGCAGCAACTCGCCAAGACGCCGGCCACCGTACCGATCGGCAGCGTCGCCGCAGCTTCGGGCGCACCGCCGATTGATCCCGCTGTGCAGGCGGCCAAGCAGAGGCTGGCCGAGCTCAGGATGCGGTTCACCGACAAGGCGCCGGAGGTGATCGCCGCGAAACAGCAACTCGAGGCGCTGCAGGCGACGTCGCCGACACGGATGTCGGCAACCGCGGCGGGCAAGGGTGCGGCCGGCAAGAACGCGGTGCCGAATCCGATGTACGAGCCGCTGAAGCTCAGCCTGCTGCAGACGGACATGCAGGTCGCGGCGCTGCAGCGCCAGGTCGCCACGGCGCAGCAAGAGACCGCACGGCTGACGGCCGAGGCCCGCAACGTGCCGGAACTGCAGGCGCAGTTCACCAACATGAACCGCGACTATGCGGTGCTGCGCAAGAACTACGAGGAGTTGCTCTCCCGGCGCGAGGCGATGCGCATCGGCAAGGCGGCGGACACCAAGGCCAACAAGATCCAGCTGCAAATCATCGACCCGCCGCAGGTGCCGCAGGTGCCGGTGGCGCCGAACCGGCCCTTGCTGGTAACCGGCGTGTTCCTGCTGGCTATCGGCGGCGGTGTGGGCATTGCCGTGCTGTTGTCGCAGTTCGACCAGTCATTTCACACCGTCGACGATCTGCGCTCCCTGGGGCTGCCCGTCGGCGGCTCGATCTCGCTGCTAGGTGGCGTGTCGCGCTGGCGCCAGGCCAGCGCCCTGGCGTTGTTCTCAGCCGGGCTCGTGGCGCTCGGTCTGGTCTATGGCGGTCTTCTCTACCACATCGTCTCCGTTGGGCCGGGGAGCGCGTGACGATGACGCCCGCCGAAGAGCCGGGTTCCGGCCACCTGATCGAGCGTTTCGCCTCGCGCCTGCGCGGCGTCGGCGGCCTGACCGCGGCACCGGAGGGAACCGGCCAGGAGACCGGGGCCACAGGTCTGGGGAATGCGGCCGCGGGCGTGTCGTCCGTCGCGCAACAGCGTGAGGCGGCGATGCCGCTTGCGGCGCGGTTCGAGGAGCTGACGGCCGCCGTCGCTGGCCAGGCCGACGCGCAGCCTGCCACCGAGCCGGGCGACGCCGCGCTGGTTGACCGCTCCGAGGGGGACGAGCGCCCTGCCCGCCGCCCGCCGCCCGAGCCGATCCGCCCCTGGACCGGCACGTCCGCGGGGACGGGACCGACGATTCCCACGAAGCCCGTCAGCATCGACTGGGACGTGCTCACCGCCGCCGGACTCGCGGTGGGCCAGACGACGCGAACGCGCATCGCCGAGGAGTTCCGCATCGCGGCCGGGCGCGTCCTGCGTGCCGTGCGCGCCTCATACGCACCCGGGCGCGGCGCCGGCAACGTGGTGATGATCACCTCGGCGCGGCCCGGTGAGGGCAAGAGCTTCAACGCGCTCAACCTCGCGGGCTCGCTGGCGCAGCATACGCCGCGCAACATTCTTCTCGTCGATGTCGACGCCAAGGAACGGCCGATTTCCGCCGATCTCGGCATCGACGAGCGGCTTGGTCTGCTCGATCTCGCAGCCGATCCCTCGCTGCGTCCCGAGGATCTGGTGCTGCAGACCGCGATTCCGCGCCTTTCCGTGCTGCCGATCGGCTCGCGCCAGGCGCACACGCCCGACTTGGCCGCGGCAAGCCCGGTGACCGCCATGATCGAGCGTCTGGCGCGGCGTTTCCCCAACCATCTGCTGTTGCTTGACGCGCCGCCCTGCCTGTCCACGAGCGATCCCAGCACCTTCGCGCCGGTCGTCGGCCTGATCGTGATGATCGTGGAGGCGGAAAAAACGCAAAAAAGCGAGTTGATCGCCGCGCTCGACCTCGTTCGGGCTTGCGAAAACGTCATGCTGATGCTGAACAAGATCAAGCTCACCACCAGCTACACGTTCGGAGCCTATCATTATTTCGGCACCTACACGTAGTTCCCGTCGGCGCCCGGCCTCGCGGCGAGCCTCCCCGCGGCCTGGGCAGTTGTGTCGGAAAGCCGCCTATATCCTGGGTTTGACGGCGTTCGGGGCGGGCCTCGCCACCCTCGCCGCGCCGCCTCGCGCCCGTGCCCAGGCCACCGGCCTGCTTCCCTCCAACGCCGCAGACGTCAACCTCGGCAACCTGCGCCAGATCTTCGACTCGGCAATGTCGACGGCGGCGCCGGCGGGCCAGCCCGGCTTCACGGTAACGCCGGCCATCTCGATCAGCGGTTTCTTCGCCGATCCGGTGGCGGCCGGGACCGGCACCACCGCGGCTAGCCGCGCGGATGTCGGGACCATCATCAGCCCCTCGGTGCTCATCAACGGGCGGAGCGCGCGGCTGCAGGGCACGCTCGCCTACAACCCCCAGGCGACGTTCTACGCCCAGGAGGGCAGCGCCAACAGCGTCGGCCAGAATTTCGACGGCAACCTGCACGCGATCCTGGTGCCGGGCGCGCTGTTCCTTGACATGCGGGGCACCGGTTCACAGGTCCTTGGACAGGGCGGATTCGGTGGTGTCGGGGCCACCGGCCTCTCGCCGCAACAGCTGACGCAGACCTATGCGTTCCAGATCTCGCCCCTGCTGCAGCACAGCTTCGACGGCACCGGCGTCGCGGAACTGGGCTACACCTTCGGCGAGACGGTGTTTGACAACGGCAACAACGTCCCCACGACCACCCCGTTCGGTACCATCGCGCCGAACCAGAACGAGATCACCAACTCGGCGCATGTCGGCTTCATCTCGGGCGAGAATTTCGGCCGCGTGCGCTTCAGCGGCCAGCTTTCCGGTACGCAGAGCACCGGCGGAAGCCTCGGCGTTTCGCATCAGAACCTCGCATCCACCGAGCTCGCCTACGGGGTATCGCACGCGATCATTCTGCTGGGCAGCGTCGGCTACGAGGATCTGCACTACGGCGGGACGACACCGCTGAACATCCGCGACATGACCTGGAGCGTCGGCACGCGGCTGTTGCCCAATCCCAAGAGCACGCTCATGCTCACCTACGGCCACCACGACGGCAGCAACAGCTTCACCTTCGACGGCACCTATCAACTCGGTGCGCGCCTGCTGCTGAGCGGGCGCTACTCGCAGGGGATCACCACCGCGGCGCAGGATCTGCAGAGCGCCCTGGCCTCGTCGAAGCTCGACCCGTTCGGCAACCCCATTGACGCGGTGACCGGCGTGCCGCTGATCCTTGAGGACAATTTCTTCGGCACCTCGGGAACCGTCAACCGCACGGAGCGCTACAGCGCCTCGGTCGCCTACCTGCTGCCGCGCGACGTCATCACCGTGGCGGCGCGCACCGACCACAGCAAGGTGCTCAGTTCATCGACCGAGACGGCAAGCGGGCCCAGCTCGACCTCCGGCAGCTATGTCTCGCTCGCCTGGCAGCACGACGTCTCGCCGCGGATCTCGACCAACGCCTCGTATCAGTACGGGATCCGCAGCGGGACGGGCAGCCTGGCTGTCCCGGGGACCGCCACCGAGTACCTCAACAGCATTGCGATCGGCGCCAACTGGCGGCTGTCGCGGACGTTGACGACCTCGGCGCAGTATGCGCTGGACATCACGTCCTCACGCACCGCTGGGTATTCGCAGACCACGCACTATCTGATCGTGACCCTGACCAAACAGTTCTGAGCCATGTTCGAGCACTTCTACGGGCTGTCGGCTCCGCCATTTCAGCTGACGCCCGACCAGCGGTTCTTCTACCAGAGCCGTGGGCATGGCCGCGCCATCTCCCACCTCATCGTCGGCCGGTCGCAGGGCGAAGGGTTCATCGTCATCACCGGCGAGGTGGGGGCCGGTAAGACGACGCTGGTGGAGCGGCTCTGGGCGCAACTCGACCGCGAAACCTACATCATGGCCCGCGTCAGCACGACGCAGGTCTCGGGTGATGACCTGTTCCGCCTCGCCATGGCCGGCTTCGGCGTCACCGCCGAGAACGCCGACAAGTCGACCCTGATCGCGCATTTCGAGGAGATTCTCCGCGTCCGCCGCGGCGAGGGACGGCGGCTGCTGCTGGTGGTGGACGAGGCGCAGAACCTGTCGCTGCCGGCGCTGGAGGAACTGCGCATGCTCTCCAACCTTTCCGAGGAAGGGCAGGCCGGGCTGCAGACCATCTTGCTGGGCCAGCCGCAATTCCGCGCGCGCATCGCCAGCCCCGACCTCGAACAGCTGCGCAGCCGCGTGCTTGCGTCCTACCATCTCGGCCCGCTCGCCGAGGAGGAAACGCGCGCCTATATCGAGCATCGACTCAAGGCGGTCGAGTGGAAGGGCGACCCGAGCTTCACCGATGCGGCCTTCGCCGCCATTCATCGCGAGAGCGGCGGCGTGCCCCGCCGGATCAACCGGCTGGCCTCGCGCGTCATGCTCTACGGCGCGCTCGAGGAAGTGCACAGGATCACCGGCCCGATGGTGGATTCCACCGCCGATGAACTGCAACATGACCTCGAGGGCGGTGCGCCGCAGCACGCCGCGGCGGTCCCGTCGCTTGCCTCGACGCCGGTAAGCACGCCCACGGTCGTTCCGGGGCTCGCGGAACTGACCAGCCGCGTTGCCGCGCTCGAGGAATCCTCGGCGCGGCGCGAGCGCGTGTTCCAGCGGCTGATGGACGTCTTCGGCGGCGTCAGCGCGCGCGGCTGAAGCGGGCATGCCAGGCGCCGAGCCTCACGGTGCGATGACCGGCACGGCGACCAGCGCCGCGACGGGCGCGATGACGCTCGACGTGGAGGACTATTTCCAGGTCGAGGCTTTCGCCGGCATCGTCGATCCGGCCCGCTGGGACGATTTCGCGCCACGCGTCGTCGCCAACACCAGCCGCACCCTGGATCTGTTCGCCGCCACCGGCGTCCGCGCGACCTGCTTCACTCTCGGCTGGGTCGCCGAGCGCCATCCGGACCTGGTGCGCCGCATCGTCGCCGAGGGCCATGAGTTGGCCAGCCACGGCTACGGACATCAACGCGTCGACCGCATCGGCAAGGTCGCCTTCGCCGCCGACATCGCGCACGCCAAAGCGCTGCTCGAGGATATCGGCGGCGTCGCCGTCGCCGGCTATCGCGCGCCCACCTTCTCCATCGGCCCGCGCACGCCCTGGGCGTTCGAGGCGCTCGCCGCGGCCGGCTATCGCTATTCCTCCTCCGTCTTCCCGATCCGCCACGACCTTTACGGCGCGCCGGACGCGCCGCGCGGGCCGCACCGCCGTGGGCCGCTGCTGGAACTGCCGATGACCACGCTGCGCCTGGCCGGCCGCAACCTGCCCCTCTCCGGCGGCGGCTGGTTCCGGCTCGCACCTTATGCGCTGTTCCGCGCGGGGTTGCGCCGCGTGCTCGGCGAGGGCATGCGCGCGATCTTCTATTTTCACCCCTGGGAGATCGATCCCGGCCAGCCGCTGATCGAAGGCGCTTCCGCCCGCTCGCGCTTCCGCCACCGCGTCAACCTCGCGGCGATGGAGGGAAGGCTGCGCCACCTGCTGCGCGACTTCACCTGGGACCGGATGGACCGCGTCTTCGCGCCCGAACTCGCCGCCTGATCATGGCCCTTGCGATCCGCCCCCTCAACGCGGGAAACGCCACCGCCTGGGACGCGTTCGTCGCGGCCCATCCGCGCGCCACGTTCTTTCACCGCGCCGGCTGGGCGCGCGCGATCGAGCAGGGCTTCGGCCACAGCACGCATTTCCTGCTTGCAGAACGCGCCGGCGCCGTCGCGGGCGTGCTGCCGCTCGGCACGGTGAAGACGCGCCTGTTCGGCCACAGCCTCATTTCGGTTCCGTTCTGTGTCCATGGCGGACCGCTCGGCGACGAGCCGGCGACCGAGGCAGTCCTTCTTGCCGAGGCGGAACGAATAATGCGCGAGACCGCCTCGCCGGTGCTTGAATTGCGGCTGCTGCACGATCTCGATCCCGCCGCCTTCGAGGCCGATGCCTGGCCTGCGCGCGACGATCTGTACGTCACCTTCCGCAAGCGCCTCACCGCGTCCGACGAAGCGAATCTCAAGGCGATTCCGCGCAAGCAGCGCGCCATGGTGCGCAAAGGCATTGAGCGCGGCCTCGCCTCCGAGGTCTCGCGCGACGTGGCGAGGCTGCATCGCATCTACGCCGAGAGTGTGCGTAATCTCGGCACCCCGGTGTTTCCGCGGCGCTGGTTCCAGGCGCTGATGGACAGTTTCGGCGAGGACGCGCAGATCGTCACTATCCGCGACAAGGGCACACCGATCGCGGCCGTGATGAACTTCACCTTCCGCGACGAGATTCTTCCTTATTACGGTGGCGGAACGGCGATGGCGCGCCATGCCTATGCCAACGACTTCATGTATTGGGAGGTGATGCGCCGAGCGGCGGCGCGCGGACTCTCCCTGTTCGATTTCGGCCGCAGCAAGCGCGGCACAGGCGCTTTCGCCTTCAAGAAGAACTGGGGCTTCGAGCCGACGCCGATCGTGCACCGCTACCGGCTGGCACCGGGAGCGGCAATCCCGGACCTCAACCCGCTCAACCCGAAGTACCGGCTGTTCGTCGCCGCCTGGAAGAAGCTGCCGCTGCCGGTCGCAAACCTGCTCGGCCCCGCCATCGTGCGCGGGCTCGGCTAAGTTCCGGTCACGCTCGCGATCACGGCGTCGAGCCGCGCGAACTGCGCCGCCCAGGTGAAATTGCGCTCCATCGCCGCCCGCCCGCGTGCCGCGAGCACTGCGCGCCGCGCGGGATCGGCAAGCAGGTCGAGCACCGCGTCGGCGAAAGCCTCGGCGGACCCGGCGGGCACGATCCCCTCCTCCGCCGGCAGACCGGTGCCGCGCCAGGCGGCGGTGGAGGCCACCACGGGAACGCCCGAGGCCATCGCCTCCAGCACCTTGTTCTGAATGCCACGCGCGAGCCGCAGCGGCGCCACGAACACGGCGGCGCGTCCGATCCACGGGCGCACATCGGGCACACGACCCGTCACGGTCACGCCAGGGAGCGAGCCCAGACGCCGCACCGCGGCGTTCGGCCTGCTGCCCACGATCGCAAGCCGCACGGCCGGGCGCCGCGCGCGGATGCGCGGCAGCACCTCGGCACAGAACCACACCATCGCATCGACATTGGCGGCGTAGTCCATGACGCCGGTGAAGACGAGGGAATCCTCCTCCGGCACTGCGGCGCCGGGAGCGAAATAATCGAGATCGACCCCGTTGCCGACCCAACTCACCGGCGCACCCGGAATCAGCGCGCGGAAATCCGCAACCTCCGCCTCGGTGCACAGCAGCGAATGGGAAAAGGCATGCGCGATGCGCCGCTCCCATCCGAGCAGCCGCCGCCCCTCTAACGCATAGAGCAGGCGCATCGGCCAGGCCGCACTCTTCCCAAGATCGGCAAATTTGCGGCTGTCGAGATCGGCGAACTGCATGACGCGCGGCACGCCGGCAAGTTTCAGCGCGTGCTGCGCCACGTTGGAACTGTAGACGAGGACGAGATCGGGCGGCGTCGCAGCCGCCGCCGCGACCGCGTTGCGTAACGCCGGTTCGCTCAGCATCGCGACGGTAAGTGGGCCGCCCGCGACGAGGGCCATCGCGGCACGCAGCCGCGCCCGCCATGGTGATACCGGCACCGCCGTCACCGATGCCACGACGCGTCGCAACGGCTCGGCCTGCGCGAGGTCGTCGGCACCATCGGCAAGGCAGAACACATGCACCTCGTGCGAGCACGCGAGATGGCGCACCTCGTTGGCCGTGGTGATCTTGTCGCCACGATCAGGTGGGTGTGGCACGCGCTGGGCGAGGAAAAAGATGCGCAATCAGCTTGTCCCGAGCCGCGCCAGCAGCATCCCGGCGAGGCGGACCGGGTCGAGCAGGGCCATGCAATGCCGTTCCTTGTCGCAGTCGCCGTAGCACCCCAGGCAATCGAGGTCCTCCACCGCGACTTTGCTGACCAAGCCATCGAAATCCTCGATCTCCGGCAGGCTGGTTGGTCCGAAGACGGCGACCGTCGGCAGGCCGATCGCGGTCGCGGCATGCAGCGCCAGCGTGTCCCCGCAGAGCAGCGCTCCCACCTCGCCGAGGGTCGCGACGAAGGCGGCGATCGAGCCGCCGGTCAACGCCGCGGCAACACGCGGTTCGCCCGCGAAGCGCGTCAGCACCGCCTGGACCTTCGCACGTTCCGCCTCGGCGCCCAGCAGCAGGATATCGATATCCGCCCGCGCCAGCAGTGCCTCGATGACGCGCGCGATACCCGCTTCGTCGAGCATCTTCTTGGGCCAGCGAGCGCCGGCGCCGGCGTTGATACCGACACGGTGCCGGCGGCTGCCGGGAAAGAGGGAGGCGACCCGCGCGGCTGCCTCCTGTCGTACCGAATTCGGAACATCGAGCGCGGGTGGTGGTACCGCTTCGGCCTCGGCCCCGAGGATCGCCAACATCCGCGCCTGGTAGGTCGCGCGGTTCAGTTTCTTCAGTCGGTCGAAAGCGGCGAGTTCCAACCAGGTCGCGGCGGCATCGTTGCTGGGTAAGATCGTTCCGTCGCGCAGGGAAAAGCCGACGACCTTCGCGCTACCGGCGGCGAGTGTCGCGAGCGCAGCGCTCGGCAGATCGTTGGACAGCGAGTAGACACGCGCCCAGCCCCCTGCGGCAATGCGTGCCAGCGTGTCGGGCGCCAGCACCAGCGTCTCGTCCAAGCCGCGCATCATGCCCACCAGCTCCGCCGACTGAGGCCGAGTCAGCCAGGCGATGTAGGGCCGGTCGTGACGCGCCGCGATCGCCGGCAGCAGACAAGCGGAACGCAACACGTCGCCGATGGCGTCGAGCTTGATGATCAGGATGCGCTCGCCGAACGGCGACAGATGGTGGCAACTCGGGCACTCGGAGCCGTCAATTTTGTTGAACACGCAGGGCTTGGCGGCGCGGAAATGGCGGCAATCGGTACGGATCACGATCCTTCCAACCCTCCCATGGGCACGCAAAAATCCGAGGAATTCCCAGGCACGGCACGGTCCTGCCCTGGCAGCCTCATCCGTCGTTAGCCCTCCAGACCTGACGCAGCAAGCCCCGCTTCCCGCGCGCGCGTCATCGCTTGGCGCTGGCGCGGCGGGCAGCGACATGGCACCACATCGCAAATGGCCCTTGTGCGAACCCGCGGCACCGATCTCGCCCGCATCCGTTACGTCATCGCCCCGGCGCTGCCGGCGATCGGTGTCGGGCTCGTGGCACTCGCGGCTCTCTTCCACGCCGAGATCGCGGCCGCGGTCCGCGTGTGGGACTCATCCACCGCCTACAGCCATTGCTTCTTCGTCCTGCCGATCGTGGTGTGGCTCGCCTGGGACCGGCGCGACCGTCTCTTTGCCCTGCGCGCGCGCGCGGCACCCTGGGCCGCGCCGCTTGCCCTCATCCCCGGCGCCGCCTGGCTGCTGGCTGAGCGCCTCGGCATCATGGAGGGGCGTCAGCTCGCCCTCATCGGCTTCGTCTGGGTGCTGCTCCTGGCGACGCTGGGGCCAGCGCTGTTCCGCGCGCTTCTGGCGCCGATCGCCTACCTGATCTTTCTGGTGCCGTTCGGCGGTTTCGTGACCGGCCCGCTGCAGAACTTCACCACCCGCTTCACCGGCATCGGCCTCGACATCCTCGGCATCCCGAACGACATCAATTCGTTCGTGATCCGCATTCCGCAGGGCGCCTTCTACGTCGCCCAGGCCTGCGCGGGGCTGCGCTTCCTCATCGCCTCGCTCGCCTTCGGCGCGCTCTACGGGTTGCTGATGTACCGCAGCAACCTCAAGCGCGCGGCGTTCATGCTGATGTCGCTGGTGGTGCCGGTCATCGCCAACGGGTTCCGCGCGCTCGGCATCGTTACGCTCGGGTATTATCTGGGCAGCGCCAAGGCCGCCGCGACCGACCATGTCCTCTATGGCTGGGTTTTCTTCTCCATCGTGATTCTGATCGAAATCATGATCGGGTTGCCATTCCGTGACGATCTCGAGCCACGGCCGCGCACGATGCCGGAGCCGGTCGCGGGCGGCGCCGG
>DAHUXX010000014.1 GCA_027306955.1 Acetobacteraceae bacterium
CAGATCAACCAGCTCTTTGCCGCCATGTCACCGCGCCAGAGCGTGGTGCTGGCGGCGAGCCAGGCGGCAGGGATGGGCGCGCGCCCCTGGCGTCCGCTTGGCGCGGACACCGCCACCGCCGCCGAGGCCGATGCGATCCTGCAACGGTGTCATCTGGCCGATGTCGCCGACACCGCGGCGCGCGCCCTGGCTTATGGCAAGCAGCGGCTGCTGGAGATCGCGATCGCCGTCGCCTGCCGGCCACGCGTGCTGCTGCTCGACGAACCGGCGGCAGGCGTGCCGGAGGGCGAGCGCGAGGAGATTCTCGATGGCGTCGCAGCACTTCCCGCGGATGTCGCGGTGCTGTTGATCGAGCACGACATGGATTTGGTGTTCCGCTTCGCCCGGCGCATCACGGTGCTGGCCGCGGGCGCGGTGCTGGCGAGCGGTACGCCGGCCGAGATCGCCGCCGATCCGCGCGTGCGCGAGGTCTATCTCGGCGAGGCGGAGCATGGCTGAGCTGCTCGCCGCCGAAGCGCTGTCCGCCGGCTATGGCGAGGCCGTGGTGCTGCACCGCGTTTCCTTTTCCCTGGTGCAGGGACGCTCGCTCGCGGTGCTCGGGCGCAACGGCATGGGCAAGACGACGCTGCTCAACGCCATCATGGGCCTGACGCGCCATCGTGGCGGCGCGCTGCGCCTTGCCGGGCGCGAGATCACGCGCCTCGCGCCGGAATCGCGCGCGGCGGCGGGGATCGGCTGGGTGCCGCAGGAGCGCAACATCTTCCGCTCGCTCACGGTGGAGGAGAACCTCACCGCCGTGGCGCGGCCCGGCAGGTGGGACGCGGCGCGCGTCTACGCGCTGTTCCCGCGGCTGGAGGAGCGGCGGGGCAACATGGGCACGCAGCTTTCCGGCGGCGAGCAGCAGATGCTGGCGATCGGCCGCGCGCTCATGCTCAACCCGCGCCTGTTGCTGCTCGACGAGCCGACCGAGGGACTGGCGCCGATCCTGGTGCAGGAGGTGCTGGCGGCGACGCGGCGCATCCTGCGCGAGGAGGGCGTGAGCGCGATCCTGGTGGAGCAGCACGCGCGCAAGGCGCTGGAGGTCACGGACGACGCGCTGGTGCTGGTGCGCGGCGCGGTGGCGCTGACGGCACCGAGCGTGGAACTCCTCGCCGATCCCGCGCGGCTGGAGGCAACGCTAGGCGTGGGTTGAGCCGCGCTCCATCGCGTCGCGCACCAGCGCGGCGAAGCGGTGCGGCGCGTGCAGCAGCTTTCCGAACGGCATCGTGACGAAGAAGCCGAGCACGAGTGCGAGGTGGATCGCGAGAAGCGGCGGCATCGCCGGGGTCGCGCGGAACCCCAGCAGCAGCAGGCCGGTCGCGGCGATGGCGCCGAGCAGCCAGAGCAGCACGTGGTCCGCCGGCAGCGTCTCGGCCGCGAGCGGCGCGGGGTCGGCCAGGCGCTTGAGCACCAGCAGCCCCGTGGCCCCCATCAGCATCAGCACGCCCCCCGCCGTGCCGAGCAACACCGGCAGGCTGAAAAACGCGTAGGGCGCGTGCCAGCCGAGCACGTGTTCGTAGATCGTGCCGACGCAGGTCGCGGCGAAGGCGAGCAGGAACCCGCCGGCCAGCGCGTGGTGCGCGTGGCGGCGCGCGCGCGTGGGCTTCTCGCGCGGATAGGGGCATTCGCCGCCGCCGCCGCCGAGGTTCTTCAGCGTCGCCGCATCGTGCAGCGCGCGCAGGACGTGGGCGCCGCGCGGCACCCCACCGAGCCCGCGCCAAGCGGCGAGCGTGGAGGCCGCCATCGCGAACAGGGCGAACAGGAACGTGACCGAGCCGAGCGCGATCAGTGTCGGCAGCGCAATGACGGCGTAGAAGGCGCCCGGGCCGGTATGGGCGGCACCGAACCCGCTCGCCGCGGCAAGGGCGACAAGGAAGAACGCGAGCACTGCGACGACCGTGACGGCGAGCGGCCGGCGCAGCAGGCCGCGCAGGAACGCGGGACGGATTGTTTCGACCCACGATTCGCGGCGAACGCGCGACAACGCGGCCGGCAGGTTGAGCGCCCATTCGTGCGGCGGCGCGTACTGGCAGGCGTGGTAGCAGCCGTTGCAGCCGTGACAGAGATTGGCGATGAAGGCGAGATCGGCCGCCGGGAATTCGCGCCGCCGCTCCATCGCCGGGAAGACGGCGCAGTATCCCTCGCAGTAGCGGCACGCGTTGCAGATCTCGAGTGCGCGCCGCGCTTCCGGCATGGTCGGCGTTTCAGTTGCGGGCATGGCGTGCCGCTCCCTCGCCTGCCCCCTGGCCAGCCAAACGCCCGAACACGCCGCCGATGGTCATGCCGAAACCGGCGAGATAGCCGCGGCCGAGGATGTTGCCGGCCATGATCTCGCCAGCCGCGAAAAGGTTGGCCGCCCGCGAGCCGTCCGCGAGATGCACCCGCGCCGTCTCGTCCACGCGCACGCCGAGATAGGTGAAGGTGATGCCCGGCCGCAGCGGGTAGCCGACGAAGGGCGGCGTCTCGATCCGCCGCGCCCAGTGCGTCTTGGGGATGGCGAGGCCCTCCGTGCGGCAGCCATCGAGCGACGTGGGATCGAACACGCCCTCGCGCACGGCGGCGTTGTAGTCGGCGACGGTCCCGGCGAGCGCCAGCGGGTCGAGGCCGAGCGCGAGCGCAAGCTCCGGGATCGTCGCCGCCGTGATGGCGGGAAACACCGAGGGCATGAAGTCGCGCGCGGCCGGCGCGTCGCAGATCGACCAGGCGACCTGGCCCGGCTGCTGCGCGATGAGCCGGCCCCAGATCGCGTAGCGCTTGGGCCAGAGGTCCTCGCCCTCGTCGTAGAAGCGCTGGCCGTCGCGGTTGACGACGATGCTGAACGGCACGGAGTCGAGCCGCGTCGCGATGCCGCCGTCGAAGCGCGGCGCGCGGCCGTCGAGCGCGATGGCGTGGCACTGCGTCGGGTCGCCCACCGGCGCGCAGCCGCCGTCGAGCAGCAGGCGCAGCACGTCGCCGGTGGCATAGGGCGTGCCGCGGATGATGAAGTTCTCCGCCGCCTCCCCCCAGTATTCGCGCATCCACGCGATGTTGGCCTGGAACCCGCCGGCGGCGGCGACCACCGCGCGGGGCCGGATGCGCTGCTCGCCCGCTGGCGTGGCCAGTACCACCTCGGCGATGGCGCCCCGCTCCATCGCGATGGCGCGCACCGGGGATTCATAGCGCACGGCGACGCCGCGGCGCCCGGCCTCGCGGTACACCGCGTTGAGCAGCGCCTTGCCGCCGCCGAGGAAGAACGCATTGGTGCGCGAGAGCGACAGCGTGCCGGCCAGCGAGGGTTGGAAATGCACGCCGCAGCCGGCGAGGAACGACACGAGGCCCGCCGAGGCGCGGATGGTCATGCGCGCGAGCGCCTCGTCCGTCTGGCCGTGGGTCACGCGCAGCAGGTCGTCCCAGTATTCGTCCTCGAGATAGGTGCCGGTGAGCGTGCCCTGCGGTTGCAGGTGCATGGCGCGCAGGTTGCGCGTGTGGCGCGTGTTGCCGCCGCGCATCGGGCGCGGGGCCGCCTCCGCGACCAGCACCGAGGCGCCGAGGCGGCACGCGGTGATGGCCGCCGAGATCGCGGCGTTGCCGCCGCCGATCACCAGCACATCCGGTGTTTCCGCAGAGACTCCCATCGGCGGAAGTGTCGCAGAGCCAGGGCGCTTGCGGAAGCCGGCGGCGGCGCGGAACATCGCCCCTCGAAACAGTGGGTCGAAGCAGAGGCGGCAGGCGATGACGGCGGTTCGGGTTTACAGGGCGCGGCGCGTGGTGACGATGGACCCGGCGCTGCCGGAGACGACGCACGTGGCGGTGCGCGATGGGCGCATCCTCGGCGCGGGCGGGGCGGAACTCCTCGGCTTCTATCCCGGCGCCGCGGAGGACGGACGTTTCGCGGACAGGGTGATCGTGCCCGGCTTCGTCGAGGGTCACTGCCACGCCGTCGAGGGCATGGTCTGGCGCCTGCCCTATCTCGGCTATTTCGACCGCGTGATGCCCGACGGCGGCACGGCGGCCGGGGCGCGGACGCTGGCCGAGGCGCTCGCCCGCCTGCGCTCGCTGGAAGCATCGCTGCCGCCGGACGAGCCGCTTATGGTCTGGGGGTTCGACCCGATCTACCACGAAGGGCCGCGGCTGCACCGCCGCGATCTCGACGCGATCTCGGCCACACGCCCGATCGTGGTCTCCCACGCCTCCGGGCATATCATCAACGTCAACTCCGTGGTCCTGGAGCGCGCCGGGTTCAGCGCCGATTCCAACCTCGATGGGCTGGTACGCGACGCGGGCGGGCTCACCGGCGAGCTGATGGGCCCGCCGGCAATGCAGCGCGCCACACGGGTGGCCGGCGGCGGCGGGCTGATGCAGCGCCTCGACGAGGAAGGCCTGCGCGCCTTCGCCCGCCAGGCTTCGCGCGTCGGCATCACCACCGCGACGGACCTGCAGCGCAAGCTCGACGCGGAGATGGTGGCGATGATGCGCCGCGTGACCGGTGCCGCGGATTTCCCGGTGCGGCTGGTCGCCGCATTGGGCGCGCGCGAATACAGCCTGGCCGACGGCGTCGC
>DAHUXX010000015.1 GCA_027306955.1 Acetobacteraceae bacterium
GGCGATCGGCCATGGCGGCGAGGTCGCCGCCGCCACCGCGCTGCTCGCGGACATTCCCGCCTACCAGGCGGCCTTGCTGCCCCCGGTGCCGATGGCCAGCATGCGCTGAGCCCCCGCGTGCGCTCAACACGCGGGCGATCCTTGACTTGTCGGCCGCCGTGCCGCATGCACCGGCCCCCGAGACCAAGGACGGACCGGATTTCAGGCCATGGCCAAGACCAACACCGTGCAGATCAAGCTCGTCTCGAGCGAGGACACAGGCTTCTTCTACGTCACCAAGAAGAACGCGCGCACCAAGACGGGCAAGATGGAGCTGCGCAAGTACGACCCCGTCGCGCGCAAGCACGTCGTCTTCAAGGAAGCCAAGATCAAGTAAGGCGCGCACGCCGGACTCCGGCGCGCTTCAGGACTCCGGCGCGCTTCAGTCCGCTTCCGCCGTGCTCGCCGTCGCCACGCGGTTGCGCCCCTCGCGCTTGGCCTCGTAGAGCGCGCGGTCCGCGGCCGCGATCAGCTGCGCCGCGGAGTCGCCCGCCTCGCGCGTCGCGACCCCGAGGCTGACCGTCAGCGGATACGCCACGGCCCCGTCCGGCATGAAGTTCATCGCCTCCACCGCCGCGCGCAGGCGCTCCGCCGCGATCTGCGCGTCGGCCAGGCTGGCGCCGGGCATCACCACGGCGAACTCCTCGCCACCATAGCGCGCGACACTGTCCGCGAGCCTGACGCGCCCGCGCAGCGCGTCGGCGACCATGCGCAGCGCGCGGTCGCCCACCGGGTGGCCCCAGCGGTCGTTCACCGCCTTGAAGTGATCGACGTCGATCATCACCAGCGCCAGCGCCGCGTCCCGCCCCGGCGCCAGCCGCGCCGCGAGGTCGCGCATCAGGTAGCGCTGGTTGTAGAGGCCGGTGACCGGGTCGATCAGCGCCAACTCGATCCCGTGGCCCATCTCGTTGCGCAGCCGCTCCTGGTAGACGCGTCGGCGGATCTGGTTGCGCGCCCGCGCCCGCAGCTCGTTGGCGTCGATCGGCCGCGTCACCCAGTCATTCGCCCCGAGGTCGAAGCCGCGCAGGATGCGCCCCTTCTGCTCCGGCTCGGCGATCAGCAGCAGCGGGATGTCCTGCGTCGCCTCGGCGGAGCGCAGCCGCGAGGCGAGCCGCAGCGGATCGTCCACGGTCATCGACAGGCTGAGCACCACGAGGTCGAGCCCCAGGCCAGCCGCGAGCGTCGAGGCCTCGGCCTCGCTGCCGGCACGCCCGGCCACGATCCCGTCGCGCGCCAGCGCGTCCTGTACGGCGAGCGCGTCCTCCTCGTCGTCGTCGACCACCAGCGCCCGTGCGCCGGCGACGGAGGGCGGCACGAACTCGTCCTCCGCCCCGCGCATCGGCGCCGAGCGGTTGCGCCACTCGTCGAGCAGGCGCTTGAGGCGCACCAGCGACTTCACACGCGCCAGCAGCGTCTCGAAATCAACGGGCTTGGTCAGGAAATCGTCCGCCCCGGCCTCCAGCCCCGCGATGCGCTCGCCGGCCTCGTGCAGCGCCGTCACCATCACCACCGGGATGTGGCGCGTGGTCGTCGCCCCCTTCATGCGGCGGCAGACCTCGAAGCCGTCCATGTCCGGCATCATCACGTCGAGCAGCACCAGGTCCGGCTGCCAGGCCCGCGCCGCCTCGAGCGCGTCGGCGCCGCAGGAAGCGGTGCGGACGTCGTAATATTCCTGCCCCAGCCGCGCCTCGAGCAGGCGGGCATTGGCGGCGACGTCATCCACGACGAGGATTCGAGCCGTCATCGAACGTTGTCACTCCACGCACATAGTTGCCCGGCAACGGCAGAAAGTGCCACCCCGGGCCGCCCCCGCGCACGAACCAGGGCGACCATCATCTCCTCGTGCATCATTGCAGGATAACGCGAACTGTCTTGACGAACCCATACAGTCGCGGGGCGCCGGGGCCACGACAAGTTTTGTCGCTGCCCGCGGCATTCCAGCCCTGGCTTCCGGCCGTAACAAATCGTCACCTCCGGGCCGCCCCCGCCGGGATCCCCGGCTGTCCCGGCAAACGCGGCTGACGATGCTTTCAAAGGACATCGAATCGGGGTATCGGAAGCTGTCTCCACGCAATCACCCAGTCACGGTATGACACAGCCATGACAAACTTTGTCGAGACCCACGCCATCGAACACAAAGCAGTAACCGATGACGGATTTGTTACTTGCGCACACCCGGCGCTGTTCTTTCGCCGCTGGCTCGCCAACCCGCTGCAGATGGGCTCGGTCGTCCCCTCCTCCGCCGCCCTCTGCCAACGCATCGTCCGCCAAGTCCGCCGCGCGCCGGACGAGGCGGTGATCGAGCTCGGCGCCGGCACCGGCGTCGTCTCCCGCGCCCTGCTCGCCTCCGGCACCCCGGCCGAACGCCTCTTTGTGGTCGAGATCGTGCCTGAAATGGCCGCCCATCTGCGCCGCTCGCTTCCCGGCGCCAACGTCATCGAGGGCGACGCCCGCCGCCTCCCGGAGCTCATCCCCGCCGCCTGGCACGGCCGCATCGGCAGCGTCGTCTGCGGCATCCCGCTCGTGCTGCTGCCGTTCGCCGAGCAGCGCCGCTTCCTCGATGCCATCGAGGCCGTCGCCCCTGGCCGCGGCTTCCTGCACTTCTCCTACTGCGCCATCTCGCCGCTGCCCGCCCGCCGCCACCGCCTGGCCGCAAGGCGCGAGGCCTGGACGCCCCTGAACTTCCCGCCCGCGAGCGTCTGGCGCTACACGCCGCTCGCCACCAGGAGCAACCCGCGACCTGTCGGAGCCTGTCCGGCTGAGGCAGATCGGCGGTAAGTTGCTCTGGAATTTATGTTTTCCAGAGCAGGAAATCCGACCAGGTGATTCTATCCGGTCGGATATCGCTTTAGTTCCCCGCGAGCCGGTCGACCGCCGCCTGCACGCCCCCCCGCCGGTGCGGCACGCCCGCCGCGCGCAGCCCCATCTCCACGCCGCCCAGCGTGCCGAGCAGCGACAGGTCGGAAAAATCCCCGAGATGGCCGATGCGGAACACCCGGTCCTTGAGTGGCCCGAGCCCGTTGCCCAGGCTCATGTTGTATTTCTCCAAAATCACCGCCCGCAGCGCGTCCGCGCTGTGCCCCTCCGGCACGCGCACCGCCGTCAGCGACGACGAATGCTCGCGCGGCTCCGCGCACTGCGTCTCCAACCCCCAGGCGGAAACGGCCCGGCGGGTCGCCTCGGCATGCCGGTCATGGCGCGCGAACACGTTCTCCAGCCCCTCGTCGAGCAGCATCTCCAGCGCCGCGTCCAGCCCGAACAGCAGGTTGGTGGCCGGCGTGAAGGGAAAATAGCCGGTGGCGTTGGCCGCCAGCATCGCCCCCCAGTCCCAGTAGCTCCGCGGCAGCTTCGCGGATTTCCCCGCCTCCCTCCCCTTGGCGCTGATGGCGTTGAACGAAAGGCCAGGCGGCAGCATCAGCCCCTTCTGCGAGCCGGCGACGGTGACATCCACGCCCCACTCGTCGTGCCGGTAATCGATGCTGGCGAGCGAGGAGATCGTGTCCACCATCAGCAGCGCCGGGTGCGCCAGCGCATCCATCGCCGCCCGCACCGCGGCGATCCGCGACGTGCACCCGGTCGAGGTTTCGTTGTGGACCACACAAACGGCCCGGATCGCATGCGCCTTGTCCGCCGCCAGCGCCGCGGCCAGCGCGTCCACGTCCGCTCCCCGCCGCCAGTCCGTCTCGACAAACTGCGGCATCAGCCCGAGCCGCTGCGCCATCTCCTGCCACAGCGTCGCGAACCATCCGGTGCGGCACATCAGCACCCGATCGCCCGGCGAGAGCGTGTTGACCAGCGCCGCCTCCCATGCCCCGGTGCCGGAGGCGGGGTAGATCACCACGTCCCCCGCGGTCTTGAAGACGCGGCGCAAATTCGCCAGCACCCGCAGCCCGAGCGCGCCGAACTCCGGCCCCCGATGGTCGATGGTCGGGTTGTCGATCGCCCGCAGCACCCGGTCCGGCACGTTGGTGGGGCCGGGGATCTGCAGGAAATGGCGGCCGGGACGGTGGGACATCGTGGTTCCTCCTGAACCTTCCATGCCGCAACGATGCGCGCGGCACCAATGAATAACCCGCCTGAAACCGGTGACGGGAATCAATCACCCGACGGGCATACAAGCGCCCCCGCAGCGGCTAGGTTCGCGCCATGCACGACTCCCGCCTCGCCACCCGCCTGCGCCGCGAAACCCAGGGCGAGGTGCTGTTCGGTCCCGGCGACCGCGCCCGCTACGCGACGGACGCCTCGATCTACCAGGCGATCCCCACCGGCGTCCTCGTCCCCCGCACCACGGAAGACGTCGCCGCGGCGCTGGCCATCTGCCGCGAGGAAGGCGTCTGCCTCCTCGCCCGCGGCGGCGGCACCAGCCAGTGCGGCCAGACGGTCAACACCGGCCTCGTCCTCGACTTCTCCAAATACCTCCGCCGCGTGCTCGCGGTGGACGAAGCCTCCGGCACCGCCACGGTCGAGCCCGGCATCGTCCTCGCCCACCTCAACGCCGCCATCCGCGCGCAGGGCTGGTTCTTCCCGGTCGATCCCTCGACCCATGCCCGCGCCACCATCGGGGGCATGGCCGGCAACAACTCCTGCGGCGCCAAATCGATCCGCTACGGGCTGATGGCGGACAACGTGCTCGCGATCGACGCGCTGCTGGCGGACGGCACGCAATTCCGCTTCGCCCCCATCGGCGACAATCCCGGCGAGAACGTCCCTGGCAACATCGCCGCCCTGGTCGCGCAGCTCCGCGCCCTCGGCGCCACCGAGGCCGAGGAAATCGCGCGCCGTTTCCCCAAACTCCTGCGCCGCGTCGGCGGCTACAACATCGACGCGCTGGTGCCCGGAAAACCCACCAACCTCGCCCGCCTCCTCGTCGGCTCCGAGGGCACGCTCGCCGTCTCCACCGCGATCACGCTCAAGCTCGCCCGCATCAAGCCCCGCAAGGTGGTCGGCATCTGCCAGTTCCCCACCTTCCTCGCCGCGATGGAAGCCACCAGGCACCTGGTCACGCTCGACCCGGAGGCGGTGGAGCTCGTCGACCGCACCATGATCGACCTCGGCCGCGGCATCCCGATCTACAAGCCCACCATCGACAGGATGCTCATCGGCGAGCCGGACTCGCTGCTCCTCGTCGAGTTCCACGGCGAGGGCGACGCGCCCCTCCTCGCCAAGCTCGCCGACCTCGAAACGATGATGGCCGATCTCGGCTACCCCCGCGCCGTCGTCCGCGCGACCGAGGCGCCGTTCCAGGCCGCCATCGCCTCGGTGCGCGAGGCCGGGCTCAACATCATGATGTCGATGAAGGGCGACGCCAAACCCGTCTCCTTCATCGAGGACTGCGCCGTCGGGCTGGACGATCTCGGCGCCTACACGAGCCGGCTCACGGACGTCTTCACGCGCCACGGGCTGAAAGGCACCTGGTACGCCCACGCCTCGGTCGGCTGCCTGCACGTCCGCCCCGTCCTCAGCATGAAGGATCCCGCCGATATCAAGCGTATGCGCGACGTCGCCGAGGAAGCCTTCGCGCTCGTGCGCGCATACAAGGGCAGCCACAGCGGCGAGCATGGCGACGGCATCGTCCGCTCCGAGTTCCATCGCCAGATGTTCGGTGATCGTATCGTTGCCGCCTTCGAACGGGTAAAGGACGCGTTCGACCCCGCCGCCACGCTCAACCCCGGGCGCATCGTCCGCCCGCCGCGCATGGACGACCGGACGCTGTTCCGCTACGGCCCCGGCTACGCGCCGCTGCCCGCGCCGCCCACGGTCTTCGACTGGTCGGCTCATCCCGGCCATCTCCTCGGCGCGGTCGAGATGTGCAACAGCAACGGCACCTGCCGCGGCTTCGACGCCGAGGTGATGTGCCCCTCCTACCGCGCCACAAGCGACGAGGCACACGTGACGCGCGGCCGCGCCGCCACGCTGCGCCTCGCCCTCACCGGCCAGATCGGCCGCGACGGCCTGGCCTCGGAGGAAGTCTCGGAGGCCCTCGGCCTATGCGTCAGCTGCAAGGCCTGCCGCCGCGAATGCCCCACGGGCGTCGACATGGCCCGCCTGAAGATCGAAGCCCAGACCGCCCGCGCCGCGAGGCACGGCATCCCCGCCCGCGACAGGCTCCTCGCCCGCCTGCCCAGCCTCGCCCCGCTCGCCGGCAGGATCGCCCCCATCGCCAACGCGGTCGCGGGTTCAGCGTTCGCCCTGCGCGCCGCTGGCCTCGCCCGCCGCCCACCTCGTTTCGCCGGAGCACCATTCCGCGACCGCGAGGGCGATGCCGAGGGAGAAATCCTCCTCCTCGCCGACACGTTCAACCGCGCCTACGAGCCCGGCAATCTCCGCGCCGCCCTCGCCGTCCTGCGCGCCACCGGCGCACGCGTGGCCGTGGCCTGCGACGGCTCCCGTCCGCTCTGCTGCGGCCGCGCCGCTCTGGCGGCCGGCGACACCGCGCGCGCGCGGGCCGAGATGCGCCGCCTGCTCGATGCCTGCGCCGGCGACAAGCCGATCGTCGGCATCGAACCCTCCTGCCTGCTCACGCTGCACGACGAAATCCCCGGCATGTTCCCCGGCCCCGAGGCACAATCGCTCGCGCGCCGTGCCGAACTCCTCGGCGAATACCTCGCCCGCACCAGGCCCGACCTTCCACTCAAGCCCCGCGCCGCCACCGCCCACGTCCACGGCCACTGCCACCAGAAGAGCTTCGGCGCCTTCAACCCCACGCTGGCCACGCTGCGCGCCGTGCCGCAACTCGCGGTCAAGCCCATCGCCTCCTCCTGCTGCGGCATGGCCGGAACGTTCGGCTACCAGGCCGAAACACAGGACGTCTCGCGCGCGATGGCGGAAGCATCGCTGCTCCCCGCCATCCGCGCGGCCGGTGCGGACGATCTCATCGTCGCCGACGGCTTCTCCTGCCGCCACCAGATCCGCGACCTCGCCGGGCGCGAGGCGAAGCACTCCGCCGTGGTCCTCGCGGAGTCGCTTCCCTAACTGTCGGTTTTCTTCCGCAACGCCACCAGCTCGCGCAGGAACCGGTCGCGCCGCGCCGCCAGCGCCGCGAGGTCGCGCCCCGCCGCTTCCTCCTCCACGCCCGCCACCAGCTTCGCCTGCAACGCCGCGTCCACGTTCGGCGTGCCGAGATCGTCCCACCAGGTCTGCATCGCCGGCAGCAGGTGCCCGAGGAAATGCTGCATCCCCCCGTCGCCGCCGGCGAGATGGAAGGTCAGGCTCGGCCCCATCAGCGCCCAGCGCAGCCCAGGCCCCTCGCTGATCGCGGCGTCCACGTCGGCCACACTCGCCACCCCCTCGGCGACCAGATGCACCGCCTCGCGCCACAGCGCGGCCTGCAACCGGTTGGCCACGTGCCCCGGCACTTCCTTGCGGATATGAATCGGATACTTTTCCACGCCGCGGTAGAACGCCATCGCCGCCTCGACGGCGGCCGGATCCGCCCCCTCGCCGCTCACCACCTCCACCAGCGGCATCAGGTGCGGCGGGTTGAACGGATGCCCGATCAGCACCCGCCCGGGATGCAAACATCCCTCCCGCAGCCGCGACACCAGCAGCCCCGAGCTCGAGGAGGCGATCGGCACATCGGGCCCCAACACCTTCGAGATCGCCGGCAGCAGCCCGAGCTTCACGTCGTAGCGCTCCGGGGCGCTCTCCTGCACGAAATCCGCCCCCGCCGCGGCGCGCACCGGGTCGCGCTCGAACACCAGCCCCGCCGTGTCGGCACCGATCCCCGCCGCCATCCGCGCGATCAGCGCCTCCGCCCCCGGCGCCGGGTCGCTCGCCCGCACCTTCAACCCGCGGCCCAGGAAATATGCCGCCCAGCTCGCCCCGATCGTCCCGGCCCCGATCACCGCGACCGTCGTCACCTTGCGCATGCACGCCCCTCCTGTTGCGGGGAGGAGCCTACCAGATCATCTGCGGAATCGCGCGCTCCGGCGCCGCACCCGTGTCCGCGAAGCGCGTGCGCCATTCCGTCGTGCTCATGTAGCGCGGCGCGAGGAACCGGTAGGTGCGCTCGATCAGCGGCCAATCCTCGGTTCCGGCCGGCCCGCGCACCCGCTCCCAGGCGTCGAGCGTCGGCGTCCAGGCGAGCCGGTTGCGATGCAGCACATCGCGCCCCGCCCGCATCGCCGGCAGCACGGACTCCGGTGCGCGCAGCAGCAAGCCCGTGTCCACCAGGTCGATCGCCTGGAACCGCTCGCCCAGCCTGGCATCCGCGATGCGCGCCAGGCGCGCCACCTGCATCGCGGCCAGCGCGTGTTCGCTCTCGCCGCGGTGCGCCCGCGCCACCGCGCCGGTACGGTCGCGGAACGACGCCACGCGCTCGATAAGCGTGCCGCGCAGGCTCTCCACGGCCGCGAGCTCCCGGATCGCGACGGCCAGCGCGCGCGGCGAGACGCCCGCGTGCAGCACCGCCTGCACGCGCAGCACGGCAAGGCGCTGCTGCTCGCGCGTCGGCTCGGACCCCGCGCCCGGATCCGCATCGCCCAGCACCTCCGGCGGCAGCGGATCGCCCGGCCGCATCCCCGCGACATAGTCGAGCGCCTGCTCCACGAGGCCCAGCGTGCGTCCGTCCTCGCTGTCCCCGGCAATGCCGAACTCGCGACGCAACGCGCGCAGCGGCAGCACAGCCTCCTCGGCGCCCAGACTCGCCACCAGCGCCGGCTGCCCGTCCTCGGCGCGGCGGAACAACACCGGCTGCAGCCTGCGGAACACCGCGTGCGAGAGCACCAGCCTCCGCTCGCCCTCGAAGCTCGTCGTCGACATGGTCGCACCCTCCGCGACCGGGATGAACGCAACCCTAACCGGCCGCCCCGGGTCTTCAGCCCTCGTTCACGTCATGCACGCACCATGGGCGCCGCGTCATCGCATGGAACCCGTCTTGCCACCCTCCACACGCCACCCGGCGGACCTCCGCTTCAGCCTGCGCCTCCAGCACGGCCACGACCTCGCCACCGGCGCCACCGTCGCCGCCGAGGCCTGGCCCGCCTGGCACCGCGCCGGCCGCCCCTTCCCCGCCGCCGCCGTCCGCGACCGCCTCATGGCCACCCACGCCCTGCTGCGCGCCGCCGCGGAACAGGCGCGCGACATCCGAGCCGTGCCGGTCTCGATCAACGCCGACGCCGCAATCCTCGCCGACGGCTCGCTCGCCGAGGCCGCCGCCGCGGCGCTCGCGGCCACCCTCTGCCCGCCGGCGCGCCTCGCCGTCGAGATCCCGGAGACGCTGCTCGCCGCCACCGACCTCGCGACCCTGCACGCCATCGGCCTTGGCGTCGTCGCCGATCATTACGGCACCGGCGCCATGTCGTTGCGCCTCCTCACCACCCTCCGGCTCGCCGCCATCAAGCTCGACGCCTCGCTGGTGCGCGACATCGCCCATAACCGCCCGCGCCAGGCGCTGGTCCTCGCGCTGGTCACCGCCGCCACGGCCCAGGGCACCGCCGTCGCCGCCTGCGGCATCGAGGCCGAGGAGGAACGCGCGGCGCTTGCCGCCCTCGGCGTGCGCACCGGCCAGGGCCCGCTCTTCGCCGCCCGCCACACCATCGCCGCCTGAGATCACCGTCGCCCAGGCGAAAAGGCCCGGGCATCCGGCCGACCGGCCCATGACCGTATCGTCATGCCGCCGAATCTTGCCCGGCCGCGAGCCAGCGGACCATAAACGTGGCCGTCATCATTCCGCGCCCCGACCGTGTACCTCATGGCCCTCCTCGCGAGCCTCCTCTTCCCCGCCTGTGCCAGGAGCGGCATCGGCGGGCTGCCGCCGGCGCGCTATCTCGACCCGCACGCCATCGTCCGCCCGAAAACCCCCAACACCGCGCTCGCCGCCCCCGCCGGCTTCGCGCCGAAGCCCGACATCGAAACGCCGCTCTACCATGTGCCGCCAGCCACGCTGTTCGCCGACCTGCGCACGATGGCCGCGGGCGAGAAGCGCACCTAT
Organism: Acetobacteraceae bacterium; assembly: GCA_027306955.1. Taxonomy (GTDB): domain Bacteria; phylum Pseudomonadota; class Alphaproteobacteria; order Acetobacterales; family Acetobacteraceae; genus JAJXXT01. The sequence continues at coordinate 9,971 of DAHUXX010000015.1, forward strand.
CCGCAGGCCGTGTTCCCAGGGCACCTGCAGGCCGACTACGTGGTGCGCAGCGCGGTCTTCAACTTCCCGGACCTGGTCACCGCGCAGGTCCTGGCCGGGCCTGGCAAGACCAGCGCGTGGCTGGTGCTGTGGTCACGCAGCGTCTATGGACGTTCCGATTTCGGCGTGAACCGCCAGCGCGTGCGCGCCTGGCTCGCCGCCCTCGCCACCACCGTAGCGCACACGAAATAGGGAGATCCGATGCGCGGCATCGCCAACGCCTTACGTGACGCCTGGCACCTCGCGCGACCCTATTACGCGTCGGAGCAGAAATGGTTCGCCCGTACCCTGCTCGGTGTCATCATCGCGGCGAACCTGCTGCTGGTCGGCATCAATGTCTGGCTCAATGCCTGGAACCAGCAATTCTTCAATGCGCTGCAGAGCAAAAACTGGGGCGCGTTCATCCGCCTGCTGTTCTACTACGACACCACCAAGGGCGGCACCATCATGCCGGGCTTCAGCGAGCTGGTGGTGGTCTACATCGTCATCGCGGTGGCGCGGACCTACATGAACCAGTGGCTGCAGATCCGCTGGCGCACCTGGCTCACGCGCAAGCTGATGGACGAGTGGCTGGCGGACCGCGCCTATTACCGCATCTCGCTCACCGGCACCGAAACCGACAACCCCGACCAGCGTATCGCCGACGACCTCGCGAACTTCGTCGGCAACACGCTCTCGCTCGGGGTGGACCTGCTGTCCAACGTCGTCTCGCTGGCGAGCTTCCTTTCCATCCTCTGGATGCTGTCGGGCGCGCTCACCGTGTTCGGCGTCACCATCCCCGGCTACCTGGTCTGGGTGGCGCTCGTCTATTCCATCTTCGGCACCTGGATCACCCACAAGATCGGCAAGCCTCTCGTCCAGCTCAACTTCCAGCAGCAGCGCTACGAGGCGGATTTCCGCTTCGCCCTCGTGCGCCTGCGCGAGAACACGGAAGGCGTCGCCCTCTATGGCGGCGAGGCCGAGGAAAACCAGACGCTGCGCCAGCGCTTCCTCAGCATCGCCAACAACTGGTGGGCGATCATGCAACGGATGAAGTGGCTCAACACCTTCGTCTTCGGCTTCAACCAGATCGCCAGCATCTTCCCCATCGTCGTGGTCGCGCCGCGGTACTTCTTCGGCAAGATACCGCTCGGCGTGCTCACCCGCGCCGCCGACGCGTTCGGCCAGGTACAGGGCTCGATGTCCTGGTTCGTCGGCGCCTACACCGCGCTTGCCTCCTGGCGCGCCACCGTCGAGCGTCTCGTCGGCTTCCACCGCGCCATCGTCGCCGCCCGCGCCGCCTCCAACGCCGGTCTCACCGCGCAGGACGGTGCCGACGGCTTCGCGATCCGCGACGGCGTGATCCGCCTGCCCAACGGCAAGACGCTGCTCACCATCCCCGACCTCGTCGTGCGCAAGGGCGACTCCGTTCTTTTCACCGGCATCTCGGGCAGCGGCAAGTCGACGCTGTTCCGCGCACTCGCTGGCATCTGGCCCTTTGCCCAGGGCAGGCTGGAGCGCCCCGCCGCGCGCGCTGTTCCTGCCGCAGCGCCCCTACATCCCGCTCGGCACGCTGCGCCACGCCGTGACCTACCCCGAGGCCCCCAACATGCACGACGACGCCGAGGTGGTCGCGGCGCTCGACGATGTCGGCCTCGGCGCCTTCGTCCCCCGGCTCGACGACGTGGACAACTGGGCGCTGCGCCTCTCCGGCGGCGAGCAGCAGCGCCTCGCCATCGCCCGAGCGGTGCTCGCCCACCCCGACTACCTGTTCCTCGACGAGGCCACCAGCGCGCTCGACCCGGCGGCGGAACAGGACCTCTACGCGCTGATGCGCGCGCGCCTGCCCGACGCCGCGATCGTCTCGATCGCGCATCGACCGGCGCTCGCCGCCCTGCACGACCGCCAGATCGACGTCCACCGCACCATGGGCGCCGGGCGACCGCTCGCCGCCGGATCCACGGCGGGGGGCGCATGATCGCCCTCTCCGCCGGCTCGCTCACGCTTGAGCTGTGCCCGCAGACCGGCGGCTCGATCGCCGAGTTCCGACTCGGCGGCAAGCCGATCCTGCGTCCCACCACCGCGCAGGCGCTCGCCAGCCAGGGAGCGCGCGGCGCCGCCTCCTACCCGCTGGTCCCCTACTCCAACCGACTGCGCGACAACCGTTTCCGCTTCATGGGCCGCAGCTACGACCTGCCGCCAAGCCTCAACGACCAGGCGATCCATGGCGTGGGCTGGCGCCGCCCGTGGCAGGTCGCCGCCGCCTCCGCCACGCGCGCGAGCCTCGTCTACGACCATGCGCCGGACGCCGAATGGCCCTTCGCCTTCCGCGCCGAGCAGCACTTCGCGCTCGACGCCGATGGCCTCACCTGCCGTCTGGCCGCCATCAACCTCGCCCCGCACGAGGCACCGATGGGCATGGGCCCGCACCCGTTCTTCGCCCGCCCGCCAGGCACACGCCTGCGCTTCACCGCCGCCCGTGTCTGGCACCACGACGCGAAGAAAATCCCCACCCACGTCACCCCGGTCCCGCCCGAATGGGATTTCTCGGCAGGCCGCGACGTCACCAGCGCCGTCCTCGACCACTGCTTCACCGACTGGGGCGGCAGCGCCGAAATCCTCCTCCCCTACGCGCGCGTCGAGCTCACCGCCGACGCGTTGTTCCGCCATCTTATCGTCTTCACGCCGGAGGGCCGCGACTTCTTCGCGGTCGAGCCGGTGACCAACCTCACCGACGGGCTCAACCGCATGCATACCGAACCGATGAGCAACATCCTCCTCCTGCAACCGGACGAACGCGTCGAGGCCGGCTTCCGCCTCGCGGTGAGCCCGGCATGAGCGCGATCTACCCCTCCCTCGCCGGGAAGCGGGTGCTCATCACGGGCGGCGCGTCCGGCATCGGCGCCGACCTCGTGCGCGCCTTCGTGGGCCAGAAGTCGCGCGTCACCTTCCTCGACATCGACGACGCCGAGGCGGCGAAGGCCCCCGCGGAGGCGATCTACCGCCACGTCGACCTTACCGACATCGCGGCCCTGCGCACCGCCATCGACGAGCTCGGCCCGTTCGGCGTGCTGGTCAACAACGCCGCCCGCGACGACCGCCACGACATGGCGAGCGTCGAGCCGGACTACTGGCACAAGGCGCTCGCGGTAAACCTGGACCATCAGTTCTTCGCCACCCAGCGTGTCGCCCCCGCGATGGCCGCGAACGGCGGCGGCGTCGTCATCTTCACCAGCTCCGTCTCCTGGAAGCGCGCGCGACCCGGAATGGTCGCCTACACCACGTCCAAGGCCGCGATCGCCGGCCTCACCCGCACCATGGCGCGCGAGCTCGGCCCACAGGGCATCCGCGTCAACTGCATCGTTCCGGGCCCGATCCGCACCGAGCGCCAGGCGAAACTCTGGCGTTCGCCGGAGGCGGATGCGGAATTCCTCCGCCTGCAGGCGCTGAAATTCCACCTCGACGGCACCCATGTCGCGCGCGCGGCACTGTTCCTCGCCTCGGACGAATCCTCGGGCATGACCGGCACCGAAATCATCGTCGACGCCGGGGTCACGCTCAATTGACCTCCGCGCTCGCCCTCGCGCTGCGCGGGCGGACGGTGCTGCTGCACAGCGCGGATCGCCCCGCCTTCGCCGTCGGCCACGGCACGCCCCGGATCGACATGAACCGCGGCAATTTCCGCATCGCGGACCACCTCACCGCCCGCACGCCGCTGCCCCACCTCACCGTCGCCGGCGAAGAGCTTCGTTTCGCCGCCGCACCGGGCGCCCCACCCGCGCTGGTCTGGCGCCTCGAACAAGGCCACGATTCCATCCGCCTCGCGCTGCGCCACGCGGCGCCTGGCATCAACCGCGTCTGGCTCACCCTCCCCGCCGATCCCGCGGAGCGCATCCGCGGCGGC
>DAHUXX010000038.1 GCA_027306955.1 Acetobacteraceae bacterium
TGCGATCGAAATCCACCAGCCGCTCCAGCGTGCTCCTGAGCGGCGCCGTGTTGTAGTAGCTGGTGGGCGTGCCGGGTGCCAGCCAGTCCATCGGCGTGCGCGGCGCGACGAAGCCCGGCTGGCCGAAGGCCAGCGCCGAGAGCGCGCTGGTCCGCTGGTGCCAGAGCGCGAGCGCGCCGCCGATGCCGGAGGGCCAACAGGCCGATGGCGCCGTGATCTCCTCCCAGAACGCGCGCAGCCGTGCCAGCCGTTCGCCGGGCGCGTTGCCGGCGATGATCGCGGCGTTGATGGCGCCGATCGAGATGCCGGCGATCCAGTCGGGCACATAGTCCGAGGATGCCAGCGCCTCGAAGGCGCCGGCCTGGTAGCTGCCGAGCGCGCCGCCGCCTTGCAGGACGAGCGCCACCTTCTTGTCATAGGAAGCCGGTCGCGCGGGAAATTCGTCGCTCATTGCAACATCCCAACCACTGTGTCCTGTTCCATCAGCCACGAAAGGGCCGTCATTTGTCGGACCTGCCGCCGGTCCCGGCGATGCGTTCGTTCCCTGGGCGCGCGAGGTTACAATCGGTTCGCCCGTCCACGCCACCGCAACGAACGGCATCCACCGTCCGAACGGGCGCCCACGTTGACAGCGGCGCGCCGGCCTTCTTAGGTGCCGCAAAGCCAAGCAACAGGGTCGCGCCAGCGATCCACAAGGAGGAAACCCAGTGGAGAACACCTTGATTCCGGCCCGCCGCCCGCTTTCGCGCCGTGCGGCGCTCGCCCTCGGCACCGCCGCGCTGGCCATGCCCGCCATCGCCGGCGCGCAGACGAAGTTCGTCTACAAATACGCCAACAACGTGCCCCTGACGCACCCGCTTAACATCCGCGCCAAGGCGATGGCCGAGGCGGTGGCCAAGGACACGAACGGCGGGCTGGAGATCAAGATCTTCCCCAACAACCAGCTTGGTGGCGACACCGACATGCTGAGCCAGCTGCGCGCCGGGGGCATCCAGTTCTTCACCCTCTCCGGCCTCATCCTCTCGACGCTGGTGCCGGCGGCCTCAATCAACGGCATCGGCTTCGCCTTCCCCAACTACCCCACGGTGTGGAAGGCGATGGACGGCCCGCTTGGCGCCTATATCCGGGGCCAGATCGCGAAGTCCGGCCTCGTCGCCATGGAGAAGATCTGGGACAACGGCTTCCGCCAGACCACCTCCGCGACCAAACCGATTAGGACGCCGCAGGATTTCGTGGGCTTCAAGATCCGCGTACCGCCCTCGCCCCTGTGGACTTCGATGTTCAAGGCGTTTGGCGCAGCGCCCACCTCGATCAACTTTTCCGAGGTCTATTCCGCGCTGCAGACCCACCTCGTCGACGGCCAGGAGAACCCGCTCGCCATCATCGAGGTGGCGAAGCTGTATGAGGTCCAGAAATACTGCGCGTTGACCAACCACATGTGGGACGGGTTCTGGTTCCTCGCCAACGGCGCCGCATGGAAGAAGCTGCCGGCGGAGATGCAGGCGGTGTTCACCAAGCACGTGAACGAGGCGGCGCTGCTCGAGCGCACTGACGTCGAGAAGCTCAACGCCGGCCTCCAGTCTCAGCTCGCCGCCAAGGGCCTGGTGTTCAACACGGTCGACGCCACGCCGTTCCGCGACAAGCTGCGCTCGGCCGGGTTCTATGCCGAGTGGCACAAGAAATACGGCGACGCGGCCTGGAAGCTGCTCGAGAACTCCGTGGGTAGCCTCGGCTGACCCCGCGCCTGGGAGAAGGCGATGCGATGAGCGTTCTGGCGGCGCCGCGGCGGGATCTGCTCGGCGCCCTCGAAGCCGCCATCGGCACCGCGACGGAGCTGGCGGCGGCCGCGCTGGTGCTCGCCGAGATTCTGCTGCTGCTCGCCGGCGTCATCGCGCGCTACGGGTTCGACCGGCCGCTCGTCTGGTCCGACGAGTTGGCCTCGATGCTGTTCCTCTGGCTCGCCATGCTCGGTGCGGCGATTGCGCTGCGCCGCGCCGAGCACATGCTCATGACCGCGCTGGTTGCGCGCGCGGACGCGCGGCGCAAGCCGTTGCTCGATGCGCTGGCGCTTGCCGCCTCGGTGCTGTTCCTCGCGCTGCTGCTCGGCCCCACCTTCGCCTACGCGAACGAGCAAGCGGCGATCACCACGCCGGCGATGCAGATCTCGGATGCCTGGCGCGCTTCCGCGCTGCCCGCGGGCACGCTGGCCATGCTGCTGGTGGCGATGGTGCGGCTGCTGCGATGCGGACGCGCGGGCCTGGTCGCGGTGGTTTGCGTCGGGATCCTCGCCGGTGCCTTTGCGCTCGGCGGCCCGGTCTTTCCCGGCCTCGGTAACTTCAACCTGCTGATCTTCTTTGTGGGGGTCGTCGCGGCGCTGGTCTTCGCCGGCGTGCCGATCGCCTTCGCCTTCGGTCTCGCTGCCTACGCCTACCTCGCGCTCGCGGCCGGCATACCGCTCGCGATCCTGGTCGGGCGCATCGACGAGGGGATGTCCAGCCTCATCCTGCTCGCCGTGCCGCTCTTCGTCTTCCTCGGCCTGCTGATCGAGATGACGGGCATGGCGCGCGCCATGGTCACCTTCCTCGCGGGCCTGCTCGGGCATGTGCGCGGCGGCATGCACTACGTGCTGGTCGCGGGGATGTACCTCGTCTCCGGCATTTCCGGCTCCAAGGCCGCGGACATGGCGGCGATCGCGCCGGTGCTCTTCCCCGAGATGCGCGCGCGCGGCGCCGATGCCGGCGACCTCGTCGCTCTGCTCTCCGCGACCGGTGCGCAGACCGAGACGGTGCCACCGAGCCTCGTGCTCATCACCATCGGTTCCGTCACTGGCGTTTCCATCGCCGCCCTCTTCACCGGCGGTCTGCTCCCCGGCCTGGTGGTGTCGGTCCTGCTGTGCATCGTCGTCTGGCGCCGGCGCCGCGGCGACACGCCGCTCCCACGCACGCCGCGCGCGGAGGTGCTGCGCTCCTTTGTCGTCGCCCTTCCGGCGCTGGTGCTGCCGTTCCTGATCCGTTTCACGGTGATGGACGGAATCGCGACCGCGACGGAGGTCTCGACTGTCGGCATCGCCTACGCGACGCTGGTCGGACTTCTGCTCTACCGCCGCTTCGACTGGCGGCGCCTGGTGCCGATGCTGGTGGAAACAGCCTCGCTCTCAGGCGCGATCCTGATGATCATCGGCACCGCGACCGGCATGGCATGGGGCCTCACGCAATCCGGCTTCTCGCAGGCGCTCGCGGCGGCGATGCGCGGCTTGCCGGGTGGCCACTACACGTTCATGGCCGCCTCGATCGTGACCTTCATCGTGCTCGGCTCGGTGCTGGAGGGTATTCCCGCCATCGTGCTGTTCGGGCCATTGCTGTTTCCCATCGCGCGCGAGGTCGGCATCAACGAGGTGCACTATGCGATGGTGGTGATCCTCTCGATGGGGATCGGCCTGTTCGCGCCGCCCTTCGGCGTCGGCTACTACACCGCCTGCGCCATCGGCCGGGTGGATCCCGCCGAGGGCATGCGCGCGATGACGCCGTATATCCTGACGCTGCTGGTCGGCACGCTGCTGATCGCCTTCCTGCCTTGGATCTCGACGGGATTCCTGTGATGAACGCTCCGCGTGGCGGCGTCGTACCGATCTCGAAACGGGTGATGAACCTAGCGCACCTGCCACGCGCGGCGGCGCGGCGGCAGGCGGGGGAGCTGGCGCTGGTGTGGGGCGGGCGGCACTGGACCTGGGCGGAGCTGGAGGCGCGCATCGCCGCCCTTGCCGCCGGGCTCGCGGCGCTGGGGCTGGCGAAGGGCGAGCGCGTGCTGGTGCAGTCGCGCAACTGCAACCAGATGCTGGAGGCGATGTTCGCCTGCTTTCGCATCGGCGCCGTCTATGTGCCGACCAATTTCCGCCAGACGCCGGACGAGGTCGCCGGTCTCGCGCGCACCGCGGGTACGGCCGCGATGATCTGCCAGGCGGAGTTCACGGCGCACGCGGCGGCGGTGCGTGACGCCGTGGCGCCGCGCATGATGCTCGCGATCGGGCAGGCCGAATTCGGCGAGGACGTGGACGCGGTCATCGCGCGGCACCGGGGCGCGCTCTCGCCGCTCGCGGACGTGGAGTACGACGATCCCTGCTGGTTCTTCTTCACTTCCGGCACCACGGGCCGGCCCAAGGCCGCGGTGCTGACGCACGGGCAGATGGGCTTCGTCGTCACCAGCCATCTCTGCGACCTGATGCCAGGGACGACGCACCGCGACGCCTCGCTGGTGCTGGCACCGCTGTCGCACGTCGCGGGCGTGCACGCGCTGACGCAGGTCGCGCGCGGCGCCAAGACGGTGATGCTTGCCTCCGACCGGCTCGACGTGGAGGAAGCCTGGTCGCTGGTGGAGCGCTGGCGCATCACCAACATGTTCACCGTGCCGACCATCGTGAAGCTGCTGGTCGAGCATCCCTCGGCGAACAGATACGACCATTCGTCGTTGCGCTATGTCATCTATGCCGGCGCGCCGATGTACCGGGAAGACCAGAAGCGCGCGCTCGCCACGCTCGGCAAGGTGCTCGTCCAGTATTTTGGCCTCGGCGAGGTCACGGGCAACATCACCGTCCTGCCGCCGGAATGGCACGAGGCGGAGGACGGGCCGCACGCGCGGATCGGCACCTGCGGGTTCGAGCGCACGGCCATGCAGGTCTCGATCCAGGACGACGACGGGCGGGAGCTGCCGCCGGGCGAGACCGGGGAGATCTGCGTCTGCGGCCCGGCCGTCTTCGCCGGCTACTACGACAATGAAGAGGCGAACGCGAAGGCGTTCCGCGACGGCTGGTTCCGCACGGGCGATCTCGGCCACATGGACGCGGAGGGTTTCGTCTACATCACCGGCCGTGCCTCCGACATGTACATCTCGGGCGGCTCCAACATCCATCCGCGCGAGGTGGAGGAGAAGCTGCTCACGCACCCTGCTGTCCTCGAATGCGCGGTGTTTGGCGTGCCGGACGCGACGTGGGGCGAGGTGGGGGTCGCCGTCTGCGTGCTGCGCGCGGGAGAGGAGCTGGATGCGGTCGCGCTGCTCTCCTGGCTCGGCGACAGGATCACGCGCTACAAGCTGCCGCGCCGCGTCGAGTTCTGGGAATCTCTGCCGAAATCCGCATACGGCAAGCTTGCGAAAAAGGACATCCGCGCGGAGCTCCTTCGCCGCGACGAAGCGAGCGAGGGCGGCGCGCGTGGCTGAACGCTTCATCCGCCAGCCTGGCGCGCCCCGGCCGCGGCGCATCGCCGCCGTCGCTGCCGGCGCCATCCCGGTCGAGGCGGAGCTGCCGCCGGGGGGGCTGTTGCTCGATACGGTTGCGGAACTTGTTGCGCGCCACGGCGCGGAGTCCGCATGCCTCGCGCTCGCGGGTGGCGGGTTCGGACCGTTGGGCTATGTCATCCCCGCCTTGTCGCCGGATGCGTCCCATGCCGCGTTCTACAGCGCGCCGCGCCGCCCAACCGGGATCACGCGGCTCGACGCGGCGGCGATCACGGTCGGTTGGCGTGACGGCGCCCCGTTCTTCCACTGCCACGCGCTTTGGACGGAGGCGGACGGTAAGCTGGGCTGCGGCCACGTGCTGCCGGAGGAGACCGTCATCGCGGCGCCGATTCGTGCGACGGGCGCGGCCCTCCTCGGTGCGCGGTTCGAGGCGACCCAGGACGAGGAAACCGGCTTCCGGCTGTTCTCGCCCGTCGCCACCGGGACCAGGCCACCCGCGCGCGCCATCCCCGGCCTGGCGTTGCGCCTGGCGCCAAACCAGGACCTGGTGCGGGCGCTGGAAAATGCCGCCGTCGAGGCGCGGCTCGGGCGGGCGGCGGTGCGCGGGGGTGTCGCCAGCACCATCGGCGCGCGCTTCGCCGACGCGCCGCCGATCGCGGGCTTCGCCACCGAGCTGCTGGTCACGCGCGGGATCGTCGGCGATGCGTCGGAGCTCGACATCGCCATCGTCGATCTCGAGGGCAGCATCGGAAGCGGGCGCGTCGTCGCCGGCGACAATCCGGTGCTCATGACATTCGAGGGCTTCCTGGAAGCCGTCTGAGAGGGAAACGATGGACACGCCGATCAGCCGCTTCGCGGTGCCGGAACTCGCGGACATGGAGCCGGACATCCGCGAGAAGATCCTCGCGGTGCAGGAAAAGGCCGGCTTCGTGCCAAACGTCTTCCTCGCGCTCGCACACCGGCCGGAGGAGTTCCGCGCCTTCTTCGGCTATCACGACGCGCTGATGGAGCGCGACAGCGGCCTCACCAAGGCCGAGCGCGAAATGATCGTCGTCGCCACCAGCGGCGCCAACCAGTGCCTCTATTGCGTCGTGGCGCACGGCGCGATCCTGCGCATCCGCGCCCGCGCGCCGCGCATCGCCGACCAGGTGGCGACCAACTGGCGCAAGGCCGAAATCACGGAGCGCCAGCGCGCGATGCTCGCCTTCGCCATGCGCGTCTCGCGCGAGGCGGAGACGGTGAACGAGGCGGACATCGCCGCGCTGGAGGCGCACGGGTTCACGCGCGAGGACGTGTGGGACATCGGCGCGATCGCGGCGTTCTTCGCGCTGTCCAACCGGCTCGCGAACCTGATCAGCCTCAGGCCGAACGACGAATTCTACCTGATGGGCAGGCTGCCGAAGGCGTAGCGAGGCTGGGCGGCGTCCCGCGCTAGGCGGGGATCGCCGCGATCGCCTTGTCCAGCGTCTCGACGATGCGGTCGCACTCCGCGCGCGTCACCACCAGCGGCGGGCAGAGTGCCACCACGGTGCCCCAGCGGCTGCCGCTGCCGGCGCGCCCCACGATCACGCCCGCCGCCTTGCACGCGTCGATCACGCCCTGCATCGTCGCGTTGTCGAGCTGCTCCTTC
>DAHUXX010000040.1 GCA_027306955.1 Acetobacteraceae bacterium
TACTCCTCGCTCGGCGGGCAGTGCCGAAACCCGTGGGCGCCGGAGGCGGATGCCAACGGCATTCCCATCGTGCCGACCGGTGGTTCCTCCGCGGGCTCCGGCGTCGCGGTGGCGGCGGGGTTCTGCGCGGGCGCGATTGGCACCGAGACCGCGGGCTCCCTGCTCTCGCCCGCGAGCCAGAACGGGCTGGTGACGGTGAAGCCCACGGTGGGACTGGTGAGCCAGGCCGGGATCGTTCCGATCTCGCACAACCAGGACGTCGCGGGGCCGATGACGCGCAGTGTCGCGGACGCGGCGCTCATCCTCGACGCGATCGCCGCGCCCGACCCGCGCGATCCCAAGACGCTGAAGCAGAAGCGCCCGGAGAGCTACCTCGCGGCGCTGGACCGCGACGCGCTCAGGGGCGCGCGCATCGGCGTGCCCGCCGACCCCGACAACGGCAACGACCCCTGGTACGGCCCGCTCTCGCCCTCCGCGAAGCAGGTGATGGCGCGCGCGATCGAGATGCTGCAGGACGCGGGCGCGGTGATCGTGCGCGCCGGGATCGAGCCGCGCGCCTGGGTGGGCGGGCCTGGCACCGAGATGGCGGTGCTGAACACCAATCCGCTGAGCCCCAAGCGCGGCACGCCGGAGCGCGTCTCCTCCGTGTTCCTTCATGAACTGAAGGCGGGGCTCGACGCCTATCTGCGCGACTGGGCACTGTGGGAGAAGGGTGCGCGGCGGATGCGCAACATCGGCGACATTGTCGCGTTTTACGACGAGGATGCCAAACGCTGCCTCCGCTTCGGACAGGATTTCCTGCGCGAGGCGAGCCTCACGAAGGGCGACCTCAGCGAGCCCGCCTATCGCAACGCGCGCAAGATGGACATCTGGGCGAGCAAGACGATGGGCATCGACCCGTATCTGCGCCGCTACCAGCTCGACGCGATCCTGTTCCCCTCGCGCACCGGCGCCGGCTTCGCGGCGAAGGCGGGGTATCCGTCGGTGCAGGTGCCGGCGGGGCTCGTGACGCATTGGGAAGACATCGAAACGAAACCCTATCCCTACGGCATCACCTTCACCGGGGCGGCATGGAGCGAGGCGCGGCTGCTGGCACTCGCCTATGCGTTCGAGCAGGCGCGCGGGGCGTTCCCGATGCCTGAGCTGTGACGGCGCTTCTCGCGGCCCTGGTCGCCATCGTCGCGATCGGGGTCGCGGCCTGGGCGCTGGTCTCGCGCGCGACGCTTGAGCGCAAGCTCGGCGTCGCGGCGAGCGCGGCCGAGCGCGTGCCGGCGCTGGAGGCGCAGATCGGCGAGGCCGGCAAGGCGGCGGCCGACGCCCGCGAGCGGCGCGTCGAGGCGGAAACCAGCCTGCAGGGCCTCGCCAGGCAGATCGAAGCGCTGGAGACGACCCAGCGCGATCTGCGGCGCGAGCTTGCCGCCCAGCAGGAAAAGCTTGCCGGCACGCTCGCGGATCTCTCGCGCACGCAGGAGACGCTGGCACAGGAGCGGCGGCAGAACGCGGAGCGCGTGGCCGAGCTGCAGCGCCTGCGCGAGGAAACCAAGGCGCAGTTCCAGCAGCTCGCGGCGGCGATCCTGGCGCAGCAGAGCGAGACGTTCACCAAGCAGAACAAGGAGCAGGTGGAGACGCTGCTCGGTCCGCTGCGCGAGCAGATCACGACCTTCGAGAAGGGGCTCACCGAGGCGCGGGTGGAGACAGCGAAGGAACGCGGCGCCCTCACCGAGCAGATCAAGGCGCTGATGACCGCGACTGAGAAGATCGACGTCGATGCACGCGGCCTCGCCGAGGCGCTGCGCGGCCAGTCCCAGACCCAGGGCGCCTGGGGCGAGATGATCCTCGAGACCATCCTCGAACGCTCCGGCCTGCGCGAGGGCGAGGAATACACGATGCAGGAGACCGCCGCCGGCACCGAGGGGCGGCGGCTGCGCGCGGACGTTGTCGTGAACCTGCCCGGCGGCGACGGGCGGCGCATCGTGGTGGATGCCAAGGTCTCGCTGACCGCCTTCGACCAGTATGTCAACGCCGCGGACGATGACGTGCGCGCCGGTGCGCTGCGCGCGCATCTCGCCTCGCTGCGCGGGCATGTGACCACGCTCGGCTCCAAGGCCTATCACGACGCGATCGGCGAAGGTCTCGACTACGTGATCCTGTTCGTGCCCATCGAGGGTGCGCTGGCGCTGGCGTTGCAGACCGATCCGGCGTTCACGAATTTTGCCGCCGAGAACAATGTCGCGATCGCCACGCCGACGACGCTGATGATGGCGCTGCGGACTGTCGCGAACGTTTGGAAAGTGGAACGGCGCAACCGCAGCGCCGAGGAAATCGCGAAGCGCGCCGGACTGATGTACGACAAGCTCGTCGGCTTCGTGGAGGATTTCCAGAAGATGGGTTCGCAACTCGACACCACGAGGCGGACCTACGACACGGCGCTGGGCAAGCTCTCCCAGGGCAGCGGCAACCTGCTGCGCCAGGCGGAGATGGTGAAGGATCTGGGGGCCCGGACGAACAAGTCCCTGCCCCCTGCCCTGCTCGGCGACGAATCGTCCTAGACGCTGAGGTCGAGCAGCGAGCCGCGCGGCGGGATCGCGCCAGGTGCTGACGGGAGCGAGGGCGCCGGTGCTGCCTGCCGCGACGGGTCCGCGAATGGGCGCGTGACCGGCCCCGTGGACGGTGCCGCCGCCAGCGGCGATGGGGACGGCACGGCCGTGGGTGCCGTCGAGAAGGCCGCGAGCGAGATCGGCGAGAGCATGAGGGGCAGTCTGCGACGCACCGGCTTTCCGATCCGTAAACCGAAGCAAGTCGTCGCACGGCGAATCAAGCCCTGTCGAGAGAGATAGGGTTAACTCTCTTAGCCTTCCGGCCCTTCAGCCCATCAGCGCGGCAACCCCCGGCAGCGTCTTGCCTTCCAGCCATTCCAGGAAGGCGCCGCCGGCGAGCGAGACATAGCCGAACTTCTCCGCCACCCCGGCATGCTTCAGCGCCGAGACCGTGTCGCCGCCGCCCGCCACGCTCAACACCGGCGCGGCGGCGACGGCCTGCGCCAACGCATTGGTGCCGGCATCGAAGGGCGGCGTCTCGAAGGCGCCGAGCGGGCCGTTCCACACCACCGTCTTCCAGCCGGCGAGTGCCGCCTTGAGCGCCGCGACGCTGGCCGGGCCGACATCGAGGATCATCGCGTCCGCCGGCACCGCGTCGACCGCCACGACATGGGAGGGGGCGCCGGCACGGAACTCGGCCGCGACCACGGCATCGACCGGGAGCAGCACCGCACAGCCGCGCTGCGCGGCGGCGGCGAGGATGTCGCGCGCCGTGCCGTGCAGTTCCGGCTCCTGCAGCGACTTGCCGACCGCCCTGCCCTGCGCCGCAAGGAACGTGTTCGCCATGGCGCCGCCGATCACCAGCGCATCGACCTTGGCGACCAGGTTGCCGAGCAGTTCGAGCTTGGTGGAGACCTTGGCGCCGCCGACGATGGCCGCCAGGGGGCGCGCGGGGCTCTCCAGCGCCTTGGTCAGCGCCTCGATCTCCGCCTGCATCAGCCGCCCCGCGCAGGCGGGAAGCAGATGCGCCACCCCCTCCGTGCTCGCATGCGCGCGATGGGCGGCGGAGAACGCGTCGTTCACGAACAGGTCCGCGTTGGCGGCGAGCGCCCTGGCGAAGTCGGGGTCGTTCTTCTCCTCGCCGGCATGGAAGCGCGTGTTCTCCAGCACCGCGACGCCGCCAGGGGCGAGTGCGGCGACCGCCCTCGCCGCTTCCTCGCCCACGCAGTCGGGCGCGAAGGCGACAAGGCTTCCCAGCGCCTGGCCCATCGCCGCCGCGATCGGCGCGAGCGACATGGCGGGAACGACCTTTCCCTTCGGTCGGTCGAAATGGCTCGCGACGATGATGCGCGCGCCCTTCCCCGCCAGTTCGCGGATGGTCGGCAGCACCGCCTCGATGCGCGAGGGGTCCGTGATGACGCCGTCCTTCATCGGCACGTGGAGGTCGGCGCGCAGCAGCACGCGCCGCCCCGCTACGGCGGCGCCGACGAGCGTCCGCAGCTTCATCAGAGCTTGCCGAGCAGCGCCGCGGTG
>DAHUXX010000046.1 GCA_027306955.1 Acetobacteraceae bacterium
GTATGCCGCCGAGGTAGCGGCGGCGTTGCGTGCCAAGGGGTTGTCGACGATCCTTGATACCGGACGCGAAAAGATCAATGCCAAGATCCGCGACCAAACGCTGGCGCATGTGCCGGCGATCCTGGTCGTCGGCCGGCGCGAGGCGGAGGGACGGACGGTCGCTTTGCGCCGGCTCGGCGGCGAGGCGCAGGAGATCCTGCCGCTCGACGAGGCGGTGGCGAGGCTTGCAACCGAGGCCGTGCCACCCGATCTCGCGCTCGCGACTTGATCCCGCGCCCCCTGACGGCGCAAAAAGAGCCTTTCCACCATACGAGGAGCCTCCCATACCCCGCCCCCCTCTGCCGAACGCGCCCGCGCCCTCTCGCGACGGCCCGCGCGTAAACGACGAAATCCGTGCCCCCTCCGTGCGCCTGATCGATCAGGACGGCGAGATGTTGGGGGTGATGAGTGCCCGGGACGCGCTGAACCGCGCCTATGCCGTGGGGCTCGACCTCCTGGAAATCAGCCCCAACGCATCGCCCCCGGTCGTCAAGATCCTCGACTACGGGAAGTTCAAGTACGAGGCCCAGAAGAAGAAGAACGAGGCCAAGAAGAAGCAGAAAGTCGTCGAGATCAAGGAAATCAAGGTTCGCCCGAACATTGACGAGAATGACTACCAGGTGAAGATGCGCGCCATGCGAACCTTCATCGAGGAGGGCGACAAGGTGAAGGTGACGCTGCGTTTCCGCGGCCGCGAGATGGCGCACCAGGAGATCGGCATCAAGGTGCTCGAGCGCATCCGCGGCGAGATGGACGCGACCACCAAGGTCGAGCAGATGCCGAGGATGGAAAACCGCCAGATGATCATGGTGCTGGCGCCGAAATGAGGCGCCGGCGCGCATCCCGCGCGGGGCGGGCGCCATGACCGAGGCGGCGGAGGCGGCCCACGAGGCGCTCGAGCGGCACGAGCATCTGGAAGCGCATCCCAGGGACAATTTCGCGCGGCGCGCCGGGCTGTTGATCTCGGTGCTGGCGGTGGCGCTGGCGCTGGTGCAGGCGGGCAAGGATTCAGCCCAGAACGCGGCCATCGCCGCCCATCTCAGCGCCAACGATACGTGGACCTTCTACGCGCAGAAGGTCTCGCGCATCGAGGTGCTCCGCTCCGAGACCGAGTTGCTCGCGGCCCTGCCCGCCAGCCCCGAGGCGCAGGCCGCGAAGGCGGCGGCGGGCATGCGGCTGAAGCATCTCACGCAGGATTCCGCCAACACGCCCGCCAGCCTGCAGAAGCGGGCCGAGGCGGCGATGCATGTGCAGGAGCGGCAGCTGCATCGCTACCACCGGCTGGAGACCGCGGCTGGCGCGCTGTCGATCGCCATCGTGCTGGTCTCCGCGGCGGTGGTGACGCGGCTGCGCTGGCTCGCCTGGGCGGGCGGCGGGCTCGGGGCGCTGGGCGCCGCCGGCGCGCTCGCCTCGGTGTTCGGTCTGATCTGACGGCGCCGAGCCGCGCCTCAGCGCGGGGCCAGCCGTGCCAGTACCGCACCCAGCGGCGCGGCGTCGCCCTCCACCAGCACGAGCTTGTCACGCGACCTCTGGCCCTGCGCGAGGCGGCAGGCGGCCGGTTTGACGCCCAGCGCGTCCGCGAGCAGGCGCAGGATGGCGGTGTTGGCACGCCCGTCCTCCGGCGGCGCCCGGACGGCGACCTTGAGGCGCGAAGCGGGCCAGCCTGGGCGCGCCGCGGCCTCCGCGATGCCGAGCACGGCGTCGCGCCGCGCGCCGGGCTGCGCCTTGACGGCGATGGCGACACCCCCCGGCGCCGGCAGCCAGAACGGCGGCGCGGACAGCACAGCGCCGCCGCGTGCGATCAGGCCCGGGCTCGGGTGCTGGCGGAGGCTTGCTGGCGCCAGGGCCGCGCCCAGCCGCCGAGCTCGACTTCCAGTTCCAGTGGCGCCGTGGCGGCGAGCGGCAGCGCCGCGTGCCCGTCCGTCCAGCGCCACGCCCCCTCACCCTCCACGGCGTGCCACCCGGCACCGTCGAGGGCACCGAGCGGAATCTCCTGCCGGGTATCGCCCCGGCGCAGCGCGAGCCGTGTCACCATGACGCCGAGCCGACGACGGTCGCCGCTTTCCGGGTTGGCCTCGGCAGGCCTGGCCGCACGCGAGGCGAGGCGCACGGTCCGGCAGGCACGGTCGAGCGCAAAGCGATAGCGCCGGCCGCTCACCGACGCCGGCCGGATAACGCGCCCATCGGCAAGCAGGTGCAGGCCGGGATCAGCCTCGAGCGCATGGCCCATGGCGAGCGCGCGGTCGTACAGGCGGCCGCGCGCGGCGAGCAGCGCCTCGCCCTTGGTGACGAGCGGCGCGCAGCCCTGCACGGCCCAGACCTCGGGGGCGAAATCCGGCGCGATCTGCGCCACCGTGCCGCCATTGGCGAAGGCGGTACGGTTGCCGGTATCGAGGAAGCTCTCGCAGGGCAGCCCCTCGGCCAGCAGCACGCCGTGCTCGGGCAGCTCCACATGCCAGTAGGTGACCGTGGCCACGTCTTCCTGCGTGATCGTGGCGCCGTTGATCAGGTAGCGCACCGGGATCAGCGCGCCGTCGACGAAGATCGCGTGGTCGGGTGAGAGCACCAGGTCGCGCCGCGGCACGAAGGGGGCGAAGGCGCCGGCCGCGATGCGCACCGGCTGCACGTCCCATGGCCGCGGATGGCGGCGGCAGTCGAGGCGGCGATGGCCGAGCCAGACGATCGGGGCGGTACCCTCCGCCGTCGCGACGAGGTCGCCCTCGCGCAGGTCCTCGACCGCGACCTCGCCGCGCGCGGTCATGATCCGCGCGCCGGAGGCGAAGCAGGCAACCGTGAGTTCGGTGCCGGATCCGCTGTCGGCGGCCGCAAGCACGGTCTTGCCGGCAAGCGATGGGTCGAATCGCAGGCTGTAGGTCTGCGCGCCCTCGGTCAGGGTCAGGGTGCCGCCGCTGTTGATCGTGCTGGACTGGCCGCCGGCGTAGCTGACGGCGCTGAGATCGATCGTGTCGCCGACAACGAATCCCTCGATCGTGCCCGCGAAGTCCGCGGTGGCGCCGGGCGACACGCCGCCCAGGACCAGACGGTCGCCGGCGCCGTCGAGGAAGGCCACGTCGATGTTGGCCGGCACGCTGCCGGCGATTTCGACCACGCCGGCGCCACCGAGCGCGAGCGTGCCGCCGCCGTTGGTGCTGAGCGTGCCGGCGCCGGGAATGACCACGGAGACGCTGGCGAACACGTTGCCACTGACGTCGAGCGTGCTCCCCTGGACATCGAGCGTGGGGTAGCTGGGGACGTCGGCATACTGGTTGAAGCTCGCGAGCGAGAGGTTGGCGAGGCTCACGGGGCTGTTGATGATGAGATCGACGGCATAAACGTTGGAGCCGATATACGGATCGCCGAGGGCGGGATTGGCAATGACGGCATTGTAGAAGGATATCGTGCTCGCACCGATCTCGCCGGCGACGATGTAGGCGTTGTCGCCGCTGCCCGGGACGGCCCCCGTGCTGGTGGGCGGCGCGGCCAGGTCCAGCGTGTTGGCGGCGCCCCAGTCGGCGGGCGTGTTCCAATTCGCGGAAGCGCTGTTCCACGTATAGGCCGTGGCAGGCGTCTGACCGTCGCCGGTGACAGGGTACCAGATGAAATCGGCCATGGCTTACGCTCCGTTTTGTCGCGAGGGACATGACTCAGGATTTAGATTTCACCCTAATATGTCTCACCTGGGGTGACGATTCATTTATGAGAGGCGGATCACATGCCTGGCTGATTTGACCTCCCGCCCGCCCCGGACCATAGGGGCCGCGGCCAGGTCCGCCGCTCCGCGAGGGTTCGCGCAGCGGCGCGTTTGGTTTTGGGGCGTTTGCGCCGTCTTTGACGCCAGGTGGGTTCTATCGTGTTCGAGGCTCTTTCCGGCAAGCTGACCCAGGTCTTCGACCGCCTGCGCGGGCGCGGCGCGCTGCGCGAGGCCGATGTCGACGAGGCGATGCGCGAGATCCGCCTCGCCCTGCTCGACGCCGACGTGGCGCTGCCGGTGGTGCGCGACTTCGTTGCCAAGGTGCGGGCGGAGGCGGTGGGCCAGCAGGTCATCGCCGCGGTCTCGCCGGGGCAGATGGTGGTCAAGATCGTCCACGACGCGCTGGTGGACGCGCTGGGCGGTGCGGAGGTGGTGCCGCTCGACCTCAACGCGCCGGCGCCGATCCCGATCCTGATGGTCGGCCTCCAGGGCTCCGGCAAGACGACGACGACGGGCAAGCTCGGCCTGCGCCTGCGCACCCGCGCGCGGCGCAAGGTGCTGCTCGCGAGCCTCGACACCCAGCGCCCGGCCGCCCAGCTGCAGCTGCAGCAACTCGCCGAGCGCGCGGAGGTTGCGTCGCTGCCGATCGTCGCCGGCGAGACGCCGATCCAGATCGCCCGCCGCGCGATGGACACCGCGCGGCGCGAGGTGTTCGACGTGGTGCTGCTCGACACCGCCGGGCGGCTGGCGATCGACGACGCGCTGATGGACGAGGTCGCGGCGATCCGCGCCGAGACGAAACCGGTCGAGACGCTGCTGGTCGTCGACGCGATGACCGGCCAGGACGCGGTCAACACCGCACGGGCGTTCAACGAGCGCGTCGGCGTCACCGGCATCGTGATGACGCGGATGGACGGCGACGCGCGTGGCGGCGCGGCACTCTCAATGCGCGCGGTGACGGGCGCGCCGATCAAGCTCATCGGCCTCGGCGAGAAGCTCGAGGCGCTGGAGGAGTTCAACCCCGGCCGTGTCGCCGGGCGCATCCTCGACATGGGCGACGTGGTCGGCCTCGTCGAGCGCGCCGCCGAGGTGGTGGAGCAGGAGGAGGCCGAGAAGCTCGCGAAGAAGATCGCGCGCGGCAATTTCGACCTCGAGGACTACGCGAAACAGTTGCAGCAGATCACCAAGATGGGCTCGGTGCAGAGCCTGATCTCGATGCTGCCGGGTGCCGGCAAGCTCGCGCAGCAGATCGAGAACGCGAACATCGACAAGACGATGCTGAAGCGCCAGGCGGCGATCATCTCCTCGATGACACCGGCCGAGCGGCGCAACCCGGACATGCTGAAGGCAAGCCGCAAGCGGCGCATCGCCGCCGGCTCCGGCACCACCGCGCAGGACGTGAACCGGCTGCTCAAGCAGTTCGACGACATGTCCACGATGATGAAGCGGATGACCAAGCTGGGGCAGAAGGGGCTGGCCCGGGCCGGCCTCGGCGCCCTCCTGTCCGGCCGCCGGTTCTGAGAGTTTCCACAACGATACTGTAACGGAGAAACAACGAATGAGCCTGAAGATTCGCCTGGCGCGCGCGGGCGCCAAGAAGCGCCCCTACTACCACATCGTGGTGGCCGACAGCCGCTCGCCGCGCGACGGGCGCTTCATCGAGCGGCTGGGAAGCTACAACCCGATGCTGCCCGCCGACCACGCGGACCGCGTGAAGCTGCACAACGAGCGCGTGACGCACTGGGTCGCCCAGGGCGCGGTGCCGACCGAGCGCGTGGCGAAGTTCATGGGCCAGGCGGGCCTCGGCCCGGCGCCCTCGGTGCGCGAGCAGCCGAAGAAGTCCGCCCCGCGCAAGAAGGCGCAGGAACGGGCGAAGGAAGCGGCGGCTTCCTAAGGGCTGATGTCGGGCGGCCTGATCGCCATGGGCGTCATCGGTCGCCCGCACGGCGTGCGGGGGCTGGTGCGCGTCGCCAGCTTCACCGCGGATCCCGCCGATCTCGCCACCTATCCGCTCCAGGACGAGCGCGGACGGCGCTTCGTGCTGGAGTGGCGGGGCGACGGGATCGCGGCGATGGGCGAAATGGTTGGTGGCGAGACACGCTGGGTGCGCGACCGCGACGCGGCGGCCCGGCTCACCAATCTTCGCCTCTATGCCCCGCGCGAGACGCTGCCGCCGGCCGGGGAGGACGAGTTCTACCTCGCCGACCTCGTCGGCATGGCCGCATTCGACGCGCGGGGCAAGAAACTGGGCACCGTCGAGGCGGTGCACGACTACGGCGCGGGGGCGAGCCTGGAGATCACCGGCTCGCACGCGGGGGCGCTGCTCGTGCCGTTCACCCGCGCCTGCGTGCCGGAGGTGGATCTGGTCGGCCGCCGGGTCACCGTGGTGCCGCCGGCGGACGTGATCGGGGAAGCGACGTGACCTTCCGCGCCACGATCGCGACGCTGTTCCCGGAACTGTTCCCGGGGCCGCTCGGAATCTCGATTCCCGGGCGCGCGCTGGAAGCCGGGTTGTGGTCGCTGGAGCTGCGCAACCTGCGCGAGTTCGGCATCGGCCCGCACCGCAACGTGGACGACACGCCCTTCGGCGGCGGCGCGGGGATGGTGCTGCGGCCGGACGTGGCTGACGCGGCGCTGGCGGGCACCGAGGACGGCCGGCCCGCGCTCTGCCTCACGC
Organism: Acetobacteraceae bacterium; assembly: GCA_027306955.1. Classification (GTDB taxonomy): domain Bacteria; phylum Pseudomonadota; class Alphaproteobacteria; order Acetobacterales; family Acetobacteraceae; genus JAJXXT01. The sequence continues at coordinate 6,408 of DAHUXX010000046.1, forward strand.
CGCGCGGCCGGCGCTTCGGCCAGGTCCGCGCGCGGGAACTCGCGGCCGGGCCGGGCGTGGTGGTGCTGTGCGGGCGGTTCGAGGGCATCGACCAGCGGCTGATCGAGGCGCGTGGGATGGAGGAGGTCTCGCTTGGCGATTTCGTGCTCGCCGGCGGCGAGGTGGCGGCGATGGCGCTGCTGGAGGCGACCGTTCGCCTGCTGCCCGGCGCGATCACCGCCGAGAGCGCCGCGGAGGAGAGCTTCTCGGGCGGGCTGCTGGAATACCCGCACTACACGCGCCCGGCGCAGTGGCGGGGCCGCGCGGTGCCGCCGGTGCTGCTTTCCGGCAACCACGCGGCGATCGCTTCCTGGCGGCGGGACGAGGCGGCGCGGGCCACGCGCGAGCGCCGGCCGGACCTGTGGGCAAGCCGCCCCCCGGACGAACCGGCGGACGATCCGGTGGACGAAATGCGCGGCAAGCATGCGCGATGACACGTTGCAACAACTGGCGCGGCGCCCTAAGGGGTCGCGCTTGAGGAGTTTAAGCCGATGAACATGATCCAGACCCTTGAGGCCGAGCAGGTCGCGAAGCTGACGGCGGCGCGGCCCGTGCCGCGGTTCCGCCCGGGCGACACGCTGCGCGTTTCCGTGCGCGTGATCGAGGGCGAGCGCACCCGTACCCAGGCTTTCGAGGGCGTGTGCATCGCGCGCTCGAACAAGGGCATCAACAGCAACTTCACGGTGCGCAAGATCAGCTATGGCGAGGGCGTGGAGCGCGTGTTCCCGCTCTATGCGCCGACGATCGCGGAGATTGCCGTGGTGCGCCAGGGCGATGTGCGTCGCGCGAAGCTCTATTACCTGCGCGACCGGCGCGGCAAGTCGGCGCGTATCGCCGAGCGCGCGCGAGAGAACGAGACGGAATAGAACCAGGGGCTTTGCCCCCGGACCCCACTGATGCCGTCAGGCCCCAGACCCCCGAATTCGGGATCCAAGGGCCGCGGGCCCTTGGCGGGTCCAGGGCAGAGCCCTGGCCTTCTGGGGGAAACATGGCCAAGACACTCTTCGATAAAGTCTGGGACGCACACGTCGTCGAGCGCCTGCAGGACGGCACCTGCGTGCTCTACATCGACCGCCACCTCGTCCACGAGGTGACCTCGCCGCAGGCCTTCGAGGGGCTGCGCATGGCCGGCCGCAGGGTGCGCCGGCCGGACGCCACCATCGCCGTGGTGGACCACAACGTTCCCACCACCGACCGCAAATCCGGCATCAAGGAAGCGGATTCGCGCCTGCAGGTGGAGACGCTGGAACGCAACGTCGCGGCGTTCGGCGTGCCCTATATCCCGCTGCTCGACGACCGGCAGGGTATCGTCCACATCATCGGGCCGGAACTGGGCGCCTCGCTGCCGGGAATGACCATCGTCTGCGGTGACTCCCACACCTCGACGCACGGCGCGCTTGGCTCGCTCGCCTTCGGCATCGGCACCTCGGAGGTGGAGCACGTGCTCGCCACCCAGACGTTGCTGCAGAAGCCGGCGAAGAACATGAAGGTCGCTGTCGAGGGCACCCTGCCCTTCGGCGTCACCGCCAAGGACATCGTGCTCGCCATCATCGGGCGCATCGGCACCGCCGGCGGCACCGGGCACGTGATCGAGTACACCGGCTCCGCCATCAGGGCACTCGACATGGCCGGGCGCATGACGGTCTGCAACATGTCGATCGAGGGCGGCGCGCGCGCGGGCATGATCGCGCCCGACGAGACCACCTTCGAGTACGTCCGCGGCCGGCCGATGGCGCCCGCGGGCGAGGCGCTGGAGCGCGCGATCGCCTGGTGGAAGACGCTGCCGTCGGACCCCGGCGCGCACTACGACAAGGTGGTGGAGATCGACGCCGCGAGCATCGCGCCGATGGTGACCTGGGGCACCAGCCCCGAGGCGGTGGCGC
>DAHUXX010000054.1 GCA_027306955.1 Acetobacteraceae bacterium
TACCGCGGATGCAATCGCGGGTGTCGCCGACTTCTTCTCCTTCGGCACCAACGACCTGACGCAGACCACGTTTGGCCTGTCGCGCGACGACGCCGGCAAGTTCCTGCCCGCCTATGTCGAGGCCGGCATCCTGCCGCGCGATCCGTTCGTTTCGATCGACGTCGAGGGCGTGGGCGCGCTGGTGCGTATCGCAAGCGAGAAGGGCAGGGCGACGAAGCCCGGGCTCAAGCTCGGCATCTGCGGCGAGCACGGCGGCGATCCGCAGTCCATCGCCTTCTGCGAAAGCGTCGGCCTCGATTACGTCTCCTGCTCGCCCTACCGCGTGCCTGTGGCCCGCCTCGCCGCGGCGCAGGCAGCCCTTCAGGGCGTGACCGGCGACCGAACGGCCTGATGCAAAGTGCGATCCCCGCCTCCATTCCGCGCGCGGCGCTCGTCACCGGGGCGGCACGGCGGCTGGGGGCGGCGATCGCGCTGGCGCTGGCGGACGAAGGCTTCGCCATCGCCGTCCACGCCCGCGACAGCCGGGCGGAGGCAGAGGCGACCGCCGCCGCCGTGCGCGCCAACGGTGCCGCCGCCTGTGTGCTGCAGGCCGACCTCGCGCGCGAGAGCGAGGTCGTAACCCTTGTTCCGGCGGCGACCGCGGCGCTCGGTCCCATCGGCGTGCTCATCAACAACGCCAGCACCTTCGAGCGCGACGAGTGGGAGGACGTGACCCGCGCCTCCTGGGACGCCCACATGGAGGCCAATCTCCGCGCGCCCTTCCGCCTGATGCAGGACTTTGCCCGCGCCCTGCCGGAGGCGGCCGAGGGGGTGGTCATCAACATGCTGGACCAGCGCGTCTGGTCCCTGACACCCCACTTTGTCTCCTACACGCTCAGCAAGGCCGGGCTTTGGACGTTGACGCAGACCATGGCGCTGGCGCTCGCGCCGCGCATCCGCGTCGTCGGGATCGGCCCCGGCCCTGCGCTCGCCAACGTCCGCCAGACCCAGGAGCATTTCCGCCGCCAGTCAGAGTCCACCCCGCTCGGCCGCCCCACCTCGCCTGAGGAGGTCGCGCGCGCGGTGCTGGCGGTGCTGGCGCTGCCCTCCTATACCGGCCAGATGCTGGCGCTCGACGGCGGCCAACACCTGCAATGGTCGCCCGAGCGCGGCAGCCCGATCGTCGAATAGGAGGACGTGGGTTGGAAACACCGCGCTTCGCGGATGCCGGGCTCGCGCTTCGCCACGTCTTCCTGCGTGACCTGTTGCTCGACGCCGCGATCGGCGTCTACGCGAGCGAGCACGGTCGCCGCCAGCGCATCAGGGTCAACGTCGATCTCGCGGTGGAGGATGATGGCGCGCGCCCGCTCTCGCGCGCCCCGGTCGGTCGCGACGCGCTTTCCCGGGTGGTCGACTACGCCGCGGTCGCCGAGCGGGTGCGCGCCATCGTCTCCGCCGGCCATGTCCGCCTGGTCGAAACGCTGGCCGAGCGCATCGCCGAAACCTGCCTCGAGGACCCCCGCGTCGTGGTCGCCCGGGTCCGGGTGGAGAAGCTCGACATACTCCCTGATGCAGCAAGCGTCGGAGTCGAGGTCGAGCGCCGCCGCCGCTAGTTTTCCACCCCCTGGCCGGCGGCAAGCGATTCCAGGCACATGTCCGTTCTTGTTAAGATTATGACGATTTTGCCACAATAAAAACCAATGAAAACAGTCTTTTACCAGAAAGGCGGCGTTATCCCCGAGCCGTGTAAGGCCGCGGAAATCCGCCAGCGGCCATGGTTGTCTGGCGTTTTCCCCACAAGGTTTTCCACAGGCCTGCCGCCCGAACGCTGCTGTTGCGGCGCACCACGCCCATGACCCAGCCGGAGATCCCGCCGCAGACCGGTCCGGTCCCGCCCCCCGTCAAGGGCGTCGCCGTGATTGAGGCGGCGCTGTCCACCCTGCCGCTCTCCCCCGGCGTTTACCGCATGCTCGATGGGAAGGGTGACGCGCTCTATGTCGGCAAGGCCCGCGCCCTGCGCCGGCGCGTGACGGCCTACACCCAGTTCTCCCGCCTGCCGGAGCGCCTGCGCCGGATGGTCTCGGAGACGGTGAGCCTCGAGATCGTCACCACCCATACCGAGGCCGAGGCCTTGCTGCTCGAGGCCAACCTCATCAAGCGCCTCAAGCCGCGCTTCAACATCGTCCTGCGCGACGACAAGTCCTACCCGTGGCTGATGCTGACGGAAGACCACCAATTTCCGCAGATCGCCAAGCATCGCGGCGCGCGCACCCGCAAGGCGTCCTATTTCGGTCCTTTCGCCTCCGCCTGGGCGGTGAACCAGACTGTGACCGCGATGCAGCGCGTCTTCCTGCTGCGTTCCTGCGCCGACACCGTCTTCGCCAACCGTACGCGGCCGTGCCTGCTGTTCCAGATCCGACGCTGCTCCGCCCCTTGCGTCGGCCGCATCTCGGAAACGGATTACGCCGGGCTTGTGGACCAGGCGCGCAGTTTCCTCGCCGGCCGCGCCGGCCACGTGCAGCAGGCGCTCGCCGCGGAAATGGAGGAGGCGTCGGAACGTCTCGAGTTCGAGCGCGCCGCCTCCATCCGCGACCGTATCCGCGCGCTGACCGCCGTGCAGGGCACGGACGTCATCAACCCCGCGAGCCTTGGCGACGCCGATGTCATCGCCGTGTGGCAGGATGCCGGGCAGAGTTGTGTTCAGGTCTTCTTCGTCCGCGGCGGGCGCAACAACGGCAACCGCGCGCATTTCCCCACCCATGCACGCAACGCCGAGCCAGGCGAGGTGCTCGCCGCCTTTATCGCCCAGTTCTATGACGACAAGCCGCCGCCGCCGGTGATCCTGCTGAGCCACCCGATCGAGGAGCGGGAACTCGTCGAGGAGGCGCTGACGTTGAAGGCGCAGACCATGGGCTCGCGCAAGCGCGTCGAGATCGCGGTACCCCAGCGCGGCGAGAAGCACGATGTCGTGCAGCACGCGCTCACCAACGCGCGCGAGGCGCTCGAGCGTAAGCTCGCGGAGAGCGCCGGCCAAGCGAAGCTCCTCGCGGGTGTCGCGGAGACCTTCGACCTGTCAGCGCCGCCGGAGCGCATCGAGTGCTACGATAACAGCCACATCATGGGCGCGAATCCCTACGGCGTGATGATCGTCGCGGGACCGGAAGGATTTCGCAAGCCGGCCTACCGCAAGTATTCCATCCGCGGTCCCATCGCACCCGGCGACGATTTCGCGATGATGCACGAGACGCTGGAACGCCGCTTTTCCCGCGCGCTGAAGGAGGAGGAGACGTTGCCGGACCTGGTGCTCATCGACGGCGGTGCCGGCCAGCTCTCCGCCGCGACGGCGGTGATGGAGGGCCTCGGCCTCGGCGACGTGCCGCTCGTCGCCAGCGCCAAGGGCCCGGACCGCGATGCGGGCCGCGAATGGTTCCATCGCGCCGGTCATCCGCCGATGCAGCTGCCGCCGCGCGATCCCGTGCTCTACTTCCTGCAGCGTATCCGCGACGAGGCGCACCGCTTCGCCATCACCACCCATCGCGCCGGCCGCTCCAAAGCCCTCGTGACCAGTGAGCTCGACGAAATCCCCGGCATCGGTCCCGCGCGCAAGAAGGCGCTGCTGCACCATTTCGGCTCGGCCCGCGGCGTGAAACAGGCGGGGCTCGCCGATCTCGAGGCCGCGCCGGGCATTTCCAGGGAAATGGCAAACAAGATCTACAGGTTCTTCAACCCGGGATAGCTTCCGGGCGCTGCCCGGACACGTTCGCGCCGGCGGCCCCAGACCCTATTGACACTCCGCGACGACCAGGTCGGCCAACGCGATCGCGGCGGTGAGACCGGGGCTCTCGATGCCGAACAGATTGACCAGCCCCTTCACGCCGTGCACCGCCGGACCCTGGATGACGAAGTCCTGCGCCGGCGCGCCCTTGGGCGCGATCTTCGGCCGGATGCCGGCATAGCCGGGCTGCAACGCACCATCCCTGAGTGCGGGCCAGTAGCGCCGTATCGCGGCGTAGAAACTGTCCGCCCATGCGGGGTCGACGTCGTAGTTGATCTCGTCCACCCACTCGACATCCGGCCCGAACCTGGCCTGCCCGCCTAGATCGATGGTGAGGTGCACGCCAAGCCCGCCCGGCACCGGCACCGGATAGATCAGCCGCGAGAACGGCGCCCGGCCGGGCAGCGAGAAATAATTTCCTTTTGCCCAGTATTCCTTCGGCACCATCTGACTGGGCATACCGGCGATGGCGCGCGCCAGCGCCGGAGCATAAAGCCCTGCGGCGTTGACCAGCGTGCGGCAGGCAAGCGTCTCGCCCGCGGCGTCGATTACCAGGCCATCCCCCGTGACACGCCCGTGCTCCACGCGGCTGTGGAAAACGAAGGTCGCCCCCGCGGCCTCCGCCTCGCCCTGCAGCGCCAGCATGTACCCATGACTGTCCACGATCCCGGTGTGCGGCGAATGCAGCGCCGCGGTGCAGGCGAGCGCCGGCTCCATCGCCCGCGCCTGCGCCGCCGTGAGCATCCGCATGTCCTCGACGCCGTTGGCCTCGGCCCGCGCCTTGATCGCTGCGAGCCGGTCCGCCTCGGCCTCGTCCGTCGCCACGATCAGCTTGCCGCAGCGCCGCGCCTGCACCCCGTGTTCGGCGCAGAAGACGTAGAGCCGCCGCCGCCCCTCGACGCACAGCCGCGCCATCAGCGAGTCCCTGGGGTAGTAGATTCCCGCGTGAATCACTTCGGAATTGCGCGACGAGGTCACGGTGCCGATGGCCTCCGCCGCCTCCAGCACCAATACCTCGCGCCCGGCCTTCGCCAGCGCCCGCGCGGCCGCGATCCCCGCTACGCCCGCGCCCACCACCACGCAATCGATGAATTCCATGAAAGAGGCTTCGCGCAGCGCGCGCGCGGGTGCAAGATCACCCCAACAACAACAGCCTGGGGGTCACCACCATGCGTCGTCGTAGCTTCCTCGCCGGTACTGCCGCCAGCGCCGCCGCGGGCGTCGCCGCTCCGGCGCTCGCCAGCGGCGCCTCGAAGAAAGTGCTGAAATTCGTCCCCGACGTGGATCTCGTCTCGCTCGATCCCGTCTGGACCACGAGCTACCAGACCCGCGATTTCGGCTACATGGTCTACGACACGCTCTATGGCCAGAACGCCGCCTTCGAGCCGACGCCGCAGATGGCCGCGGGCCATGTCCTCGAGGACAACGGCAAGACCTGGAAGATCACGCTCCGCGACGGCCTCAAGTTCCACAACGGCGACAAGGTGCTCGCGCGCGACGCCGTCGCCTCCATCAAGCGCTGGAGCGCGCGCGACGGTTTCGGCCAGTCGGTCGCCGCCATTACCAACGAGATGTCGGCCCCGGACGACAAGACCATCCTCATCAAGCTCAAGAGCCCGTTCCCACTGCTGCCCACGGCGCTTTGCAAGATCTCGCCCAGCATGTGCCCGATCATGCCGCAGCACCTGGCCGAGACCGATCCCTATAAGCAGGTGACGGAGGCGATCGGCAGCGGCCCCTATCGCTGGGTGGCGAACGAGCGCGTCGCCGGCGTCCGCGCCGTGTGGGAGCGCAACCCGGACTACGTACCCATTTCCTCGGGCACGCCGGAATGGACCTCGGGCCCCAAGATCGCGAAATTCGAGCGCATCGAGTGGCACATCATCCAGGATCCCTCCACCGCCATGGCGGCGCTGCAGACCGGGGAGGTGGACTGGTGGTACACGCCGAACGCCGACCTGCTGCCGGTGCTCCAGAAGAGCAAGGGCGTCGCGACGCCCATCGTCGTGCCCACCGGCACCATCGCGACGATGCGCTTCAACCAGCTCTTGCCGCCCTTCGACAACCCGGCGATCCGCCAGGCCATCGTCCACGCCGTGACGCAGTCCGACTACATGATCGCGGTGAACGGCACCAACCGACACCTATGGCGCGATGGCGTCGGCTTCTTCTGTCCCAAGACGCCGATGGCCAGCAACGCGGGCATGGAGAACCTCACCAGCAAGCGCGATCTCGGCGCGGTGAAGCGGGCGATCGAGAAGGCCGGCTACAAGGGCGAGAAGGTCGTCTTCCTCGCGCCGATGAACATCGCCTCGACCAAGGCGCTCGCCGAGGTCACCGGGGCGCTGCTCCCCAAGCTTGGCCTCAACCTCGACTTCCAGGCGATGGACTGGGGCACGCTGCTGCTGCGCCGCGCCAAGATGGAGCCGATCGACCAGGGCGGCTGGAGCATCTTCCAGACCTCGTGGAGCGGGCTCGACCAGCTCAACCCCGCCGTCCATGTCTTCCTTCGCGGCAACGGCAAGCAGGCAATCACCGGCTGGCCCACCGCGCCGAAGATTGAAGCGCTGCGCAACGAGTGGATGGCCGCGACCACGCTCGCGGCGCAGAAGGAGATCGCACGCAAGATCCAGCTCCAGGCCTTCATCGACGTGCCCTACATCCCGCTGGGCCAGAGCCTCACGCCGTCCGCCTGCCGCTCCGACCTCAAGGGGATGCTGCAGGGCCTGCCGATCTTCTGGAACGTGGAACGGGCCTGACGCCGGCGGATTGACAGGAGACCCGCGGGCAGCGACATCGTTCCCGATCCGTTTGGGAGAGAAACGATGAGAAAGCTGCTCGCGGGGCTCACCGCGCTGTTGGCCATGACCGGTGTGGGCGCCGGCGTTGCGCGCGCCGAGAACATCACCTTCTGGACCTGGCGCCAGGAGGACAAGGCTGCCTACACCAAGCTGTTCGCCGAGTTCACCAAGGCCCACCCCGGCATCCATGTCCTTTTCCGCGCCTTTCCGCCCGCGGACTACCAGACCATCGTCTCTACCGCGCTCGCCGGCGGCAAGGGGCCGGACGTGCTGCACACCCGCGCCTATGGCGGGCTCGAGCAGCTCGCGAAGCCCGGCTACCTGCTGCAGTTGACGCCGCAGAACGACCCTGAGCTCGCGAACCTTCCGGCATCCGCCAAGACGGCGCTCGCCGTTCGTTCCACCGGCAAAATCTACTCGTCCGCCTTCTCCACCCAGACGCTTGGCATCCTGGTGAACAGCAAGATCCTGGCCGAGGCGAAGGTGGCGGAGCCAAAAACCTGGGCCGAGCTGCTTGCCGCCTGCAAGGCGATCAAGGCCGCGGGCAAGATCTGCATCGCCAACGGCACCGCGACCGGCTGGATGGACGAGGTCTTCGCCGGCGACCTCACCGGCCCCTTGCTGGGCCAGCAATTCTTCAAGGACGTCGTGGCTGGCAAGACCACGTTCAAGGACCAGAAATACACCACGGCGCTGGGCAGGCTCCTGGAGCTGAAGCCCTACATGCCGCCGGGGTTCACCGGCATCGACTACCCCACGTCGCAGCAGCTCTTCCTCACCGGCCGGGCCGCGATGTTCGTGGGCGGCAGCTGGGAAATCGCCAATTTCCACAAGCAGAATCCGAAGCTGGCGATCGACTTCATGGCGCCGCCCGCGCCCGATGCGAACAGCCCGCAGCTGGTCTCGAAATTCTATGATGGCGGCTACGCGGTGGTGAAGAGCAGCAAGCACCAGAAGGCGGCGCTGGAACTCGTCGGCTTCATGGGCACGAAGCACTTCGGCGACCAGCTCGGCGCCATGCTCGGCGACATCTCGCCCATCGAGGGCGTGAAGCTCGCCGACCCGACGCTCGCCAAGGTCGCGGCCATGGACAAGCAATCCGTCCCCTACATCATGCTGGTCTCATTCCGTTACGAGAACCCAACGGGCTCGGAGCTGCTCCAGGGGGCGTTGCAGAAGATGTTCGCGGGCTCGATGACGCCGCAGCAGGTCGGCGCCACCGTCACCGAAGGCATCGCCAAGTACTACAAGCCCTTCCAGGGTAAGTGACAGCGGCGACGGCGCGCCGTCACGGGGTGCGGCGGGGGCTGTGGATTCTGCTCCTGCTCGCCCCCGGGGCGGCGGTGATGACGCTGTTCGTCGTGGTGCCGGTGCTCGGCGCCTTCGCCGACGCGTTCCGCAGCTTCCAGGGTCCGCGCCCTACCGGCTGGGTGGGTTTCGCCAATCTGCGCGACGTAATCTTCGTCGCTCCCTACGCGGCGGCCACCTGGCGCGCGCTCTGGCACAACGTCCTCGTCTTCGCGAGCCTGATGGTGGTGCAGAACGGGCTCGCCTATCTCATCGCCTTCGCGCTCCTGAAGGCGCTGCCCGGCCATCGCGTGCATCAGGTGATCGTGTTCCTCCCCGTGGTGCTCTCGGCGATCGTCGTCGGCATCCTCTGGAAGGAACTGCTCAACCCCATCTTCGGCGCGGTCAACGAGTTGCTGGCGCTGACCGGCATCCAGGGCCCACCCTGGCTCGGCGACGCGAGCACCGCGCTCGGTTCCATCATCGCGACGAATGCCTGGCACTGGATGGGCTTCCCGGCGCTGATCTTCCTCGCCGCGATGCAGCGTATCCCGAAGGAGACGCTGGAGGCCGCGCGCATCGACGGTGCCACGGACCGCGTGCTGATGGCGCGCATCATCTGGCCGCTCGTCGCGCCCGCGACGACCATCGTCGTCATCCTCACCTTCATCGGCAGCTTCAACTGGTTCGAACTGCCCTACGTGATGACCGGGCTCGACGGCTCGCCGGGTGGAGCGACCGACGTGCTCGGCCTCCTGTTCTACCGCACCGCCTTCGGTGGCGTGAGTTCCGGGCTCGAGGATTTCGGCCATGGCAGCGCGCTCGCCGTGCTGATGTTCATCGTCGTCGCCGCCGTCTCGGCCGTGGCCCTGCGCATCCTTCGTGCGCGCGAGATCGAGCTGTGACGGAGCGCAACCGCCTTGCCTGGCAACTCCTGCTTGGCGCCAACGCCGTCGTCATGATCTTCCCACTGCTGGTGATGCTGCTCTCGGCGACGCGCACCAACGCGGAAATCTTCGCTTCCCCCCTGGGCCTGCCGACCGGCGCGGCGTTCGCGAACGTGGTGAAAGTCTGGCGGGAGACGAACTTCCCGCTCTACCTTGCCAATTCCCTCGTCGTGACGATGGGCTCGACCGCCGCGATCCTCGTCTTCGGCACCATGGCTGCCTACGCGCTCGCCCGCTACGTGTTCCGCGGCGCCGGCCTCGTCTATCTCTTCTTCGTCGCCGGGCTGATGCTGCCGCTCAAGCTCGCGATCATTCCGCTCTTCATCCAGCTCGACACGCTGCATCTCTTGAACACGCGGCTCGGCCTGATCCTGATCTATGTCGCGATAGGCCTGCCCTCGGCGGTGTTCATCCTCACCGGCTTCCTGCGCACCCTGCCGGGCGAGCTCGAGGAATCCGCGCGCCTCGACGGCGCCTCGGAGCTCACGGTGATGCTGCGGATCATGCTGCCGCTGGCGCGCCCGGCGCTGGTCATCGCCGGCATCCAGAACGCGGTGCCGATCTGGAACGATTTCTTCTTCCCGCTGGTGATCCTGACGAGCGACCGGCTGAAGACGCTGCCACAGGGCCTCACCATCTTCATGGGCGAGTTCAACACGGATTGGGGCGTGCTGTTCGCGGGCCTGACACTGGCGGCGCTGCCCATCACGCTGGTCTATATCGTGCTCTCGCGCCAATTCATCGCCGGGCTCACGCAGGGTGCCATCAAGTAGCACCCCGCGCGGGCCGGCTGCCGGTCATTTCCTCTCGTCGACGTAGATCTTGCTGCCGCCGGCGCGGAATGCCTCACTCATCTGCTCCATCCCCGCGTTGCGCTGCGCCTCGTCGCGGATGTCCTGCGTGATCTTCATAGAGCAGAATTTTGGACCGCACATGGAACAGAAATGCGCGGTCTTGTGCGCCTCCTTGGGCAGCGTCTCGTCGTGGAAGGCGCGCGCCGTGTCGGGGTCGAGCCCGAGGTTGAACTGGTCCTCCCAGCGGAACTCGAACCGCGCCCGGCTGATCGCATCGTCGCGCAGCCGTGCCGAGGGGTGCCCCTTCGCCAGGTCCGCCGCATGCGCGGCGATCCGGTAGGTAATCACGCCGGTTTTGACATCGTCACGGTTGGGCAGGCCGAGGTGCTCCTTCGGCGTCACGTAGCAGAGCATCGCGGTGCCGAACCAGCCGATCATCGCCGCCCCGATCGCGGAGGTGATGTGGTCGTAGCCCGGCGCAAGATCGGTCGTGAGCGGGCCCAGCGTGTAGAACGGCGCCTCGCCGCAGGCGGCGAGCTGTTTGTCCATGTTGGCCTTGACCTTGTGCATCGGCACGTGGCCGGGTCCCTCGATCATCACCTGGCAGCCACGGTCCCACGCGATCTTGGTCAGTTCCCCGAGCGTCTCCAGCTCGGCGAATTGCGCGGCGTCGTTGGCATCCGCCTGCGAGCCCGGCCGCAGCCCGTCGCCGAGCGAGAAGCTGACGTCGTAGGCACGCATGATGTCGCAGATCTCGTCGAAATGCGTGTACAGGAAACTCTCGCGGTGGTGGGCGAGGCACCAGCGCGCCATGATCGAGCCGCCGCGCGACACGATCCCCGTGGTCCGTCGGGCGGTGAGCGGGATATAGCCGAGCCGCACCCCGGCATGGATGGTGAAGTAATCGACGCCCTGTTCCGCCTGCTCGATGAGCGTGTCGCGGAACACCGCCCAGTCGAGCTTGTCGGGGTCGCCACCCACTTTCTCCAGCGCCTGGTAGATCGGCACCGTGCCGATCGGCACCGGCGAGTTGCGCAGGATCCAGCTGCGGATGTTGTGGATGTTCCGCCCGGTCGAGAGGTCCATGACCGTGTCGGCACCCCAGCGGATCGCCCAGACCAGCTTCTCCACCTCCTCGGCGGCGGAGGACGTGGACGAGGCGATGCGCGCGGCGCGGGATGCCTTCGAGACCTGGCGGGACACCACGCCCGCCGAGCGCTCGCTC